>DATDTL010000028.1:0-2904 GCA_035290885.1 archaeon | reverse complement strand
CCTTCGCTTCTGACGGACTGCGTTAAAACGCCCAGCCTGTCGGTCTCTATCTTGCCTTCCACGCCGACAACCTTCTTGTCGTCAAAATGTTGCGGCACGCTGTTGAGCCAGTCCTTGCCGGGCACGCAGTCGGAATCTGTAAAGCCAAGTATTTCGCCTCTTGCCGTCTTTGCGCCGGCGTTCCTTGCCGCTGCAGGCCCGGCATTCTCCTGCCTGACGCATCTTATTGTTCCCGAAGACGATTTCTTCAGGATATCCTGCGTCCCGTCAGTGGAGCCGTCATCCACTATTATGACCTCGTAATTGGTATAGCTGAGATTTCGCAGCGCTTCCATGCACCTTTCTATCGTGCTGCGGCAATTGAATGCCGGCACAACGACGCTTATCATCGGCCCCATGACACAAGTAGAACGGTTAATGCTTTAAACCTAATCCGGCATTTGTAATCATGAGGATACTTTTCCTTGCAGAATACTACCCTCCCATGATACAGGGGGGTGCTGAAGTCAGCCTGCCCATTCTCGCGCAGGAGCTGGCAAAACGACATGAGGTCCACGTGCTGACGCCCAATTACCGGAATGCCGGCAACGCCGAAAGAAAAGACGGGAAAGTCCATATTCACGAATTTCCAAGCATCCGAAGGCTTTTCTTTCAAGCCAAACGCGCCTCTGGAGCTGTATATGCGGCCAACAGGAACGCTTTCTCCTTTCTTTTAGGAGCTGCCGTGAAAATTTTCGTAAGGGAAATGTCAGAAAAACTGGAACAATTTTGCGCGGACAAAAAATTTGATGTCATACATGCGAACAATTATGAGTCGTCCTTGTCATTGGCTGGCGCCAACGTCAGGGGCGCCAAAGTAGCGCACCTGAGGGATTTGAGGCTGATGAAAAGCCCTGTGAAAGGAATGAAATTCGTCGCGATAAGCGATTTTCTCGGGAAAAAATACGCTCCTCTGCTTGGAGAAGATATCATTACCGTATACAATCCTGTAAAGCCGGCGCCGCCCGCTAAGAAGGATCATGGCATTGTGCTCTTTGTAGGTTCCCTTACCGAGCATAAAGGCGCCCGCCTGCTCCCTGCCATTGCATCGTGCATAAGCGGCAGGAAACTCATCGCCCTCGGAGAAGGCCCTGAAAGGCAAGCGCTGCAGAATAGCCCTAACATCGTGCTGAAAGGCTTTGTCCGGGACACTAAAAAATATTACGCAAAGGCGCCGCTCCTTGTCGTCCCTTCCCAATGGGAGGAAGGATTCGGCCGCGTCGTGGCAGAAGGCCAGGCAAACGGCTGCGTCGTCGTTGCAACGAGAAAAGGCGCGATACCCGAGCTTATAGAAGACGGAAAAACAGGAATCCTCGCAGACAGCGTAAAGGAAATGTGCAAAGCCCTGAATATGCCGCACGGCATGATGCAACGCATATCCGTTAGCGCGAGGAACGCGTCCAAGAAATATGAGCCTTCCGTGATTGCGCGCCAGATGGAAAATATTTACAAAAATATGCTCCAGTAACTACTCGTCTATCTTTACCTTGTATAGCTTGACTTCGCTGCCCCAATCATTCACAAGCTCGAAGTTCTTGAGGCCTGCGCCGTTGAACAGCATCAATTTCGTGAAGACCGAATCCTGAATCTGCGGCGGCATATATATTATCAGGTTTCGGCTGCCGTCCACCCACGCCATGCCGGACACTTCAGCGTCAGGCGCCGTGTAAATGACGCCGCTGCCGTCCTTCTGGAAGAAGAACGTCTCCTTGACCTTGAACAGATTGTTGTTCTGGGATATGAACGCCTGCATCCTGTCCTGCTGCGTGTCATAGTTTAGCAGGAACGCCTGATTATTTCCGGCGTTGTAAGTATAGATTATGGAATTTCCGTTGGGCGAGGCGCCGGAGAGCTGAAGGACGTTGTAGCTGTAGCAGTCGCCCTTCGGGTCCGTAATCCCGCCGCCGTTGCACGTGCCTTTCTTGTTAGGCGCCCAAGTCGCAAAGTACGTCCACCACACCGACTTGCCCATCAGGTCGGCCGAAGCTATGTAGTATATGTCCTTGCATCCGGGTTTCCTGTAATCCTTCAGGATATTCAACGCGAGCGATTCGTTGCTTGTCATCAGCGTAGTGGATATATCCTGTATCCTTCCCGTGGTTCTTATCCCGTTCTTGTACTCCACTATGTGCGAAATTCCGTTGTCATAGTTTTCCACGGCCAGCCCGTCAGCACGGCTCTCGTTGGCCATTAACTGGAAAAGATGATTCTGGGAGCCTCCGTCAAACACTACGGTCCTGTTTCCTATAGCTCGTATGAAGTGGCCCGGATCCCAATAAGTAGCGACTGTCGAGCACTCCGGCGTGTTAGCGTTTATCCAATTTAGAGCCTCAAACCAGTTGTTGTTAAGCACCGTCCCGCTCTGGGCTATGTAGGAGGCCGGATACAGGTAGAACAGGAACACGACAGACATGGATATGTAAAATACCGTGACCGCGCCGGCGGTTTTGTGTCTCATGATTTTTGCATAAACGGAATATGCAAGCGCGCCTGCAACGGCAAATGTCAGGAGCAGCCATTGCACTATGTCAAGCTTGTAGTAGTATGTCACCGTAACCGACAAGACGCATATCGCTGCCGGCAGCAGCGTTTTCATTATTGCCTTGGCGTTTTCAGCGGCCTTTGCGCGATTTCCGTGAGATTCGTTCATATAGGCGCCTCCGTCTTTACAACGTCCACTTTTTTGAATTCCCCGGCAACATAGCCGTATGCCATGGAAAACAGTATCGCCGTGCCTATCGACATCGGCGCCGAGAAAAGTATTGTGAATCTTACCGCAACCAGCGTCGCAAGCATGGGGCCCATGAACCACAAGAAGAGTATGATGAGCCCGTCAAGATGCCTCTTATGCCCGGATGCCGCAAG
>DATDTL010000027.1:0-17412 GCA_035290885.1 archaeon | reverse complement strand
TTGAATTTCGTAACCAGTTCGTTTATTTTTTCGCTTGTCCAGTCAAGGATTCCTTCTGTAGCGCCCTTTGCGATGCTTTCTATAGGGTTTTCAGATGGCATCTTCAAATTCCTCTAGGTAAGAAGAAATACTCAGAGGGTTATTGTCTATAATTATAGCGCTCCCGGGCAAAATCAGCATATTATCAATCCTGACCGGCTCCTTAATGTATCTGTCCAGATGCCTCTCGCCGTCTTTGAGAACAAAGACGCCGTCCGAATCATAGCCCAGCCTCTTCAATAGCTCTATCTTCACGTTTCTGGGCACGTTTTTAAGAGAAATTAATTCGGGCATATACTCCCCTATAATATTTACTTTCCAAGCTCTTAAAAGAAACAGTGCAACAATGCAGGATTCCCATTACTCTTAATGGTGTCAGGGATTTTATATTCGTTTCTATTGCCCAGTTTTTTCACCCCATTCAGATGCATGAGCAATGCATGCCGATTCAAAACTTTATATTGCATCGTTCCAATAATTAAGAATGCCGCTCGAAATAATCAGCGATCCTGCAGGATGCATACGCCGGGCGGCAAAGAGGAAGGACATAAACGACGCCGTCAGGATGATGGCGGTAAATTCCTTCATACTCGCGTTCTCGCTTTTGTTCGCCGTCTTCACGCCAGTGATGTTCAGGGCAACGCCCCTGATGGCTCTCAGCACGGGCGTGGTCGCGTTCTCCGTAGCGGCGCTTTTTTGCGGCGTATTCGGCTGGACGGTTCAGGTCGTGGCCAATGCGCTGGGCGGGAGGGGGCAGTATTTCCACGGCCTTACTGCTGTAAGCTATGCCATGGCCGCGCCTTCGCTTGGCATACTCATTAGTGCCCTTATTACAGTGGTTCCAATCGTGCGCCCGTTCTCGTTCGTTATACTCGTGCCGTCATTTGGCTTAGGATTAGCCACGCTTTACAGGGCCATACGCGACATGTTCAGGGTGGAGATGGCGACAGCCGCAATAACGGTCTTCATCTGCGCCGTAAGCTTTCTTCTCGCGCTTTACGTCACGGTCACGTTAGGGATATTAAGCTCCGGCGACTTTCTGCGGATTTAATTCTTTCTCTATAAGAAATATGAGTGCCTCGGTAGCTCAGCCTGGTAGAGCGGCAGTTTCGTAAACTGCAGGTCGGGGGTTCGATCCCCTCCCGGGGCTTCTAACTATATTATTTATAAACATTCGGCAGCGCGGCATAGGGCTATTTAAAATAGACCGGATGAATATATGCGCCCAATTCAGTGGGAAATTGTACGGAAAATATGAAGAGTTTTTTCTTGAAGGCGCGTAATAAATGTTGGCGGAAATCTTCTACGGGGGAATTGCTGCTCTTTTGTGCGGGTCGCTGCTGCCGCTGCTGTTTCCATCGGGCATCGCAAGAAAGGCGTCATTTCTTCTTCTTGGAGCGGGATGCGCGCTTCTTCTCGCGGCTTCTGCGGTCGGCTTCTTCTCGGGAAGCAGGACGGCATTTTCAATTGAAGGCATACTGCCGCCCATAGGGTTTTCCTTTGTCATAGACAGGCTCTCGGCATTTTTCATTGGCATGATATCCGTGGTTGCCCTCTGCGTGACGGTATATTCGTTCCAGTACGTGGAGCGGCATGAGGGCCGCGGCAGCAAGAGCGCCCTTGTGTCGCTCATGGGCTTCTTCATGCTTTCAATGTTCATGGTCGTTGCCTCGTCCGGCATGCTGTCGTTTCTCTTGTTCTGGGAAATCATGTCGCTGTCCTCTTTCTTCCTCGTCATGTTTGAGTATGAGAACAAGGATACAAGGAAGGCCGGAATCTTCTACTTCGTCATGACCCACCTGAGCACGGTCTTCCTGCTCGTCGGGTTTCTGGTTCTGTATCACGCCACGGGGTCTCTGGACATAGGCCCGGCGGCTCTGCCGGCGATGACGGCAAATCTGGCATTCCTTTCGTTGCTTGCGGGATTTGGCATCAAGGCAGGGGTCGTGCCTTTCCACAAGTGGCTCCCGTATGCCCACCCGGCAAGCCCTTCAAACGTTTCGGCATTGATGTCCGGGGTCATGATAAAGGTGGCCATTTATGGGCTTGTGAGATTCCTGCTTTTCGTTCTCAGCCCTGCGGCATGGTGGGGCGTCCTGATACTTGCCGCCGGGACGGTTTCCGCGCTTCTTGGCGTTGTTTACGCTTTGAAAGAGCATGACATAAAGAGGCTTCTGGCTTATCATAGCATAGAGAATATAGGCATAATACTCATAGGAATCGGCCTTTATCTTGTCTTTTCCGCGAACGGGCTGCCCGAGATCGCGGCGCTTGCGCTGGCAGGCTCCCTCTTCCATACGCTCAACCATGCGCTATTCAAGAGCCTCCTGTTCATGGCAGCCGGGTCCGTGGCCAGCGCCACCGGAACCAAGAACATAGAGGAAATGGGAGGCATTATTAAGCGCATGCCTTATACCGCCGCGCTCTTCTTGGTTGGCGCTGTTTCAATCAGCGCGCTTCCGCCTTTCAACGGCTTTGTGAGCGAGCTTATGATATTTCAGGCGTTCCTGCAGGCCGGCGCGGTGGCCGCGCCCCTGTTGAAGCTGTTTCTCGTGGCATGCCTCGCTGTTTTTGCGCTCACAAGCGCGCTGGCAGCGGCTTGCTTCGTGAAGGCATTCGGGATAAGCTTCCTCGCGGTTCCACGAACCGAAAAGGCGGCCAATGCCAGGGAGGTGCCGCTCGCGATGCTCATCGGCCCGGGGGCGCTCGCCGCGCTGTGCATCCTGCTCGGGGTGTTTTCCCTGCAGCTTTTCGGGATCGCCGGATATTCCGCGCCCCTGCCGGATATGGCAGTAGTGGGCACTCTGATGATCGCGTCATTCGCCGCGGCGTTCTTGGCCATACGTTCGCCTGCGAGGAGAAGCGAAACGTGGGGATGCGGGATTGTTTCCCAGAATCCAAAGATGGAATATACTGCATCCGGCTTCTCCGAGCCCATAGTCACAATTTTCAAGCCGTTTTATCGCACGCGCAAGCATATTGAGAGGACGTTCTTTGACAGCCAAGGCAGCATATTCAAGGAAGGCTATGGCGAGATTGAGCTTGTCAAGTTCTTTGAGGAATATCTCTACATGCCCGTGGCAAGGGCGGCCGGCGCGGTTTCCGGATACGTGTCAGGCTTCCAGAACAGCAGCCTGAATTCCTGCATGCTTTACGCGTTCCTAGCGTCTATTTTGATTATCCTGCTGACGGGGTGGCGCGCATGAGCTGGGAGTTCGCCGTTTATGGAGCGGTCAACGTGGCTTTCGTGGCATTAGTTTCGCCTCTTTTCATGGGCGTTATCAGGAAAATAAAAGCATTGGTTCAGGGAAGGAGGGGGCCGCCGCTTTTGCAGGGTTATTACAACCTTGCGAAGCTAATGAAGAAGGAAACGGTATTTTCGTCAAACTCGTCCGTGATAATGGAAATCGCCCCTTACATAAGCATCTCCGCGCTTTTTGTCGCGGCGCTGCTTGTGCCCGTGATAATGATACCGGAGCCGGCCTACGGAATGGGCGGCATAATACTGTTTCTTTACATGCTGGCGCTGGCCAAGTTCTTCACGGCCTTGGCCGGCCTGGATGCCGGCAGCACTTTCGGCGGCATGGGCAGCTCAAGGGAAATGACGATTTCCGCAATCATTGAGCCGATAATAGTCGTGGTTTTCGCCGCGCTCGCTTTCGCTCTCAACACGACGAACATCTACGCCATGTTCGCCGCTACCGCGGGCCTTGGCGTGCTGTCAGCCAACGTTTCGCTCCTGCCCCTTGTAATTGCGCTTTTCATAATACTCATAACCGAAACGTCAAGGGTGCCTGTGGATAACCCGGAGACGCATCTGGAGCTCACGATGGTGCACGAGGCGATGATACTGGAACAGGGCGGGCGGAACCTTGCGCTGATGGAGGTTTCCCATGCGGTAAAGCAGACGCTCCTCATGGCGTTCCTGATAAACATATTTTTCCCGTGGGGAATCTCGCAGTGGCCGGCAGGCGGATGGAGCCATGCGGCAGCAGGCGCTCTGGCGTTCCTTGCAAAGGGCGTCATATTGGCCGCGGTCGTGGGGCTCTTTGAATCTTCAATGGCAAAGATGCGGCTGTTCCGCCTGCCCACGCTGTTCATGGCGGCGTTTTTCCTTTCCGCGCTGACAATAGTGATGCAGGTGTTTGCGTGATGAAAAAATGAGAGGATCGTTATGGTAATGCCCGAAGGCCTGATAAAAATGCTGTTCACGTTCGTGCTGCTTACCGCGGCACTGATAATAACGCGCCGGGACATGCTGGGAATAATAACCACGTATGCGGCGCAGTCGCTTCTGATAAGCGCGGTCGCTGGAATCCTTTACATTTCGGGCGGCAGCGAGATGCTTCTCACGATTGCGCTCCTGACACTTTTCAGCAAGGTCATGCTTATCCCTGCAATCATGAAGGGGATACAGCGGCAAATAAAAATAAAGAGGGACGTGGAGTTTTCATATCTTTCGCCCACGACCGCCTTGGCAGCCAGCATGGTCATGCTTCTCGCGGTATACGCGCTATTGTCCGGCGTTCTGGAGGAGTTTGCCCTTAGCAGGATTTTCATATTCGGCGCCGTTGCCGGCATATCGCTGATGCTCATGGGCATGCTCGTCATATTCAGCCGCAGGCAGACGATCACCGCGATAGTGGGCTACCTGACCATGGAAAACGGCGTGGTGCTGATGAGCCTTTTCCTGACGGAGTTGCCGCTCATAATAGAGGTGCTTGTCGTCGTGGATCTCATCGGAATAATGCTGCTGGCGGCAATCCTGTCGTTTGGCATAAGTTCGGACATGGAAGAATTCCACCAGAAGCTCGTCCGCCCTTTCAGTGCCGGGAATAACAGGAGGGGATCGCGATGATAGTTGAATATTCCGTTGCGGGCTTGGCAGCCGTCTTGCTGACGCTGGCCGCGCGCTCGCACAAGCCCATGAACTTGGTTTCAATTGCCCATTCGGCAGCCGCCTTTGCGCTGGGAATGCACGTGCTTCAGGCGGGATTGCCGGTTTCTTACCTTCAGAACGGGTATTTCTTCGCGGACAGCCTGACGATTTTTGAAGTTCTCCTTTCCTCGGCCATGTTCCTGCTTGCGTCCATTTATGCGTCAGGCTACGTTGAAAGCCTCATACGGAGCAGGGAGCTTGACAGGAAGTACGTGAAGGCGTTTTACGTCGCGTTCAACTTGTTGCTCTCGGCGACCATGTTGGCGTTCTTCTCCAATAATCTTGCCCTGTTGTGGATATTCGTGGAGATGACCACGCTCTTCGCTGCGTTCCTTATAGTGATACTTAATACAAAGGAGAACATAGGTGCGGCGCTAAAGTACGTCTTTCTGTCGTCCACGGCCATGCTTTTTACGTTTGTCGGGCTGATATTCCTGTTCGCGCTTTCCCGGCTTTCCCTCGGCGAGGGCAGCCTGAATTGGGATTTTCTCGTGAGCAATGCCCCGGTACTGCCGCCTGCGCTGGTTGCGATAAGCTTCGGGTTTATATTCATAGGATTCGCAGCCAAGTCGGGAATCGTGCCGTTCCACACATGGCTGCCTGATGCCTATTCAAGGTCGCCTTCCGTCATCAGCGCGATACTCTCGGCCGTGATTTCAAACATAGGAATATACGGAATTTTAAGGGTATATGCCATTGCAAAGCAGACAGACGCGGCGCCCGCGCTTTCCCAGATGATGATGGCGTTCGGCATACTGAGCATGGCGGTCGCCGTGTTCAGCATGCTGCGGCAGGAAGGCCTCAAGAAACTCATAGCATTCTCCAGCATAGAGAACGCAGGATTCGCTCTGGTGGGAATAGGGATAGGAACCCCGGTGGCCCTGTTCTGGGTTCTTCTGCACGGCATGGTGCACTCTATGGCAAAAGCTCTACTATTTTTCTCGACAGGCGTGCTGCATATGCAGTATGAGAGCAACAACGCGCGCCGTATAGTCAACGCTCTTGTTATACAGCCTCTTGGCTCATGGGGCCTCATAATAGGCAGCGTGGCGATAATAGGCATGCCGCCTTTTGCGTTGTTCCTTCCAAAGTTCTTCATGCTCTCGGAATTGGCTTCGGTTTCAGTGGCTGCCTTGGTCGCAGTTGCCGTCCTGCTTCTCGTGGGCGCCGCCGCCTTTGCGCTTTTTCTGACCAGAATAATGTCTCAAACTTCATCGGAAGGGCCGGCTACGGTTCCCGTTCCTGCCGGAATGAAAATGCCTATCGTATTGCTTGCGCTGCTCGTGGCACTGCTGGGGCTGCTGATGCCGCAGGCCTTGATGGGCATTATTGAGTCGGCTGCCCAAGCCGTCACCGGAGGTATATAGCTATGGAAATGCTCGGGAAAATAGAGAAGATTGCAGGCGGAAAGATGCATGCCAAAATATCCGTGAACATGGGAAATGAGATTCATATAATTCCGCAGAAGGCGGAAGATTTCAACGCACTGATAGGCGCTTTTGCAAGGAGCGGCTTCGGGCTTGTGTCGCTTTTCTGCTTCCAGCCGCACGGGAAAGGGTTCAGGCTCATTTATGCGTTTGAAAAGCATGGCTATCCGGAAATAGCGGTGATACAGCGCGATGCCGGAATTTCCGTGCCGTCGGTTGCCGGAACGTTCCCTTCCGCCTGCTGGTACGAGCGCGAGATAACCGACGGATTCGGGATACGTTTTGACGCTGCGTTTGACCGGAGAAGGCTTTTTCTCCATGAAGCGTATCCGGACGATTTTCATCCGCTTCTGAAGTCCTTCAAAAACAAGGGCATAACGGCAAAAAGTGAAATAAGCGCCGAAGAAGAGTACGCATTCAAGAAAGTGCACGGCGAGGGTGTTTATCAGGTGCCGGTCGGCCCTGTCCATGCGGGCATAATAGAGCCCGGCCATTTCAGGTTCAGCGTGATAGGGGAAACGATATGCAATCTGGAGATCAGGATGTTCTACAAGCATCGCGGCATAGAGAAACTGGCGGAGGACAAGGCGCCGGAAGAATGCGTCCGCATAGCGGAATCCATAAGCGGCGACGAGACGGCCGCGAACGCAGCGGCGTTCTGCATCGCCGCGGAAAAAATAGCGGGGATAAAAATTCCTAGCAGGGCCGCGCACTTGAGGACCGTCATGATGGAGATGGAAAGGATATATTCCCATCTTGGCGACATTGCGGGAATGATAATTGATGTGGCATATCCGGCGGGAGCATCGCCCTTCTTTATTTTCAGGGAGGAGATGCTCAGGGCTAACGCCGAGCTGACGGGGTCGCGCTTCATGAAGGATGCCATGTGCATAGGCGGGGTGCGCAAGAACCCTAGCAACGAGGCTCTATCCCGGCTTTCCGGCCGCCTTAAGGATTTCCCCTCCGGATTCTCCGGTGCAGTGAAGGATGTGCTGTCATCGCCGTCAGTGGTTGACCGTCTTGAAACCACAGGCGTGATAAGGAAGGATCTCGTAGCGGCGTTGAACCTGTCCGGCCCGATCGCCCGCGCATCCGGCAGTTCCCGCGATACCAGAATTGATCATCCTTACGGCATTTACAGTGGCACGGCCTTCGCTAAGAGGGTGCTCCACGAAGGCGATGTTCTCGCAAGATTCAAGCTCAAGGCCGCGGAGATAGAGGACTCCGTGGGCATAATAAGGGAACTGATAGCAGGCATGCCGGAAGGCCCGATATGCGAGCCTGCCAAGATTCCGGACGGCAGCGCATTCTCCTTGGTTGAATCCGCCCGCGGCCAAAGCCTCCATTGGCTTTCAATCAGGAACGGAGTCGTGGAGCGTTACAAGGTGAGGACCGCGTCCTTCTGCAACTGGCAGGCCATAGAGCATGCGGTCATCGGGAACATAGTGCCCGATTTCCCGCTCATAAACAAGAGCCTCAATCTCTCTTATGCCGGCACTGATTTGTAAAGGGTGATGAAATGAACGTGCTTTCAAGGATTTTTGGGCGAAAAGTGACCGAGAATTTCAGGGACATCGGTTTCGAGGAGGCAGGGCTTGCGCTGAAGAAGGAGATAGACGCGGCATTCGGCAGAAGCCTTGCGATACGTGAGCTGGACTCGGGAAGCGACAATGCCGCGGAGATAGAGCTTGTCAATCTCAATGCGCCGCACTACGACGTTGAGCGTTTCGGCATATCGTTCGTTGCCTCTCCGCGGCACGCCGACGCGCTGATAATCACGGGTGCCGTGACCCGGAATATGAAGATTGCCGTGGAAAAAACGTACGAGGCTATGCCTTCGCCAAAGCTCGTCATAGCCGTGGGCGACGATGCGTGCACCGGCGGCATATACGGCGATTCGTATGCCGTGCTGGGCGGCGCGGACAAGGTGCTGCCTGTGGACATGAAGATACCCGGCAACCCGCCATCTCCCGCAGAAATACTTCGCGGATTGCTGGCGCTGATGAAGAAGATACGGGAAGGCAGCCGAGCCTAAAACCCTTCTCTTTTCAAAAAAGTGCGCTAAAGGCCGCCGGTGCCAGATTCGATTTTATCCGGAATTTTTGGAAAATTTCAAGAAAATCGTGCGGACTTGTTGTAAGCCCATGCGAACGCATAGCCAATCGCATATGCACCGGCCAGAGTCGCAATCAATCCCGCCGCCATCAGCGCCGGATTGCTCCAGAACCCGGGATAGAGAATATCCATGAACGAAGGCTGGCGGAGAATCCCGTGCCATACATATCCGACTATATCCACTGCCGCTGCAACGAGCGCAGATGCCGTGCCGAACGGCTTTGGCTTCAATGCATCCCGCATCATGCTCTCGTCCTGTTGTATATCCATGCAAAGGCATAGCCAAGAGCCGCGCCGATTATGCCCGCCTCTGCCGCCCACAGTATCACGCCGAACGGACCGGCGTAGGACATCATTCCCCATTGCATCATGCCCCATGAATACATTCCCATGCCGCCGCCCATAAGGAGCGCCGCAGCAGCAAAAACCGCGCCCGCTGACATCCCAAATGCCTTTTCGTCAAGCATCATTCCCGTCTTTTTCGCCATTCATATCACGCCTCCTAATTATTCGTTATATGGTTCCGCGCTATATTAATAGCCCTATGCAGAGCTTTGTTTAAATAATCGTTTTTCGTAGCCCATTCTTAAACACTCGCCTCACTTTTTAAACATAAATCGGGATTAATTCCCAATTCAAACATCTCGTGTATCAGCTCGGTGAAGACGGGACGATGTAACCGCCTCTTTCCCTGTGCATTATTCTTGAGGTTTTAGCAATTTCTATACCTCTCTGTTTTCTGATTTCGTTCTGTTCCTGTAAATTCATGCAAATACACCTATTCATTATATTGAATAGATAAGTATATAAAACTACTCATTTAAATGAGTAGTATATCATTCAGTAAATTGAATAGTATGGTTTTAAATATTTATTCATTTAAATGAATAATATGGACTGGAAAGTCTATCTGCAAGAGAGAATTAATGCCATCAGGGTCTTAGCTAAAGATAACACAGAGAATAATACTCTGACAGAAAGACCAATTCTTTTTCGTTTGATGAAGTTCGCAAACGCCTTTTTAGAAGGGACAGGAGATTCTAGAATAATCGTTATTTATGGGTTGAGAGGTATTGGAAAATCAACAATTCTGTATCAGATATATAACCGTTTGGTATCTGGGAGATTTTTCAGTCAATTGGAACCTTCTAAATGCGTGCCGCAGGAAAATATATTGTATTTGTCTATAGACCAGACACTACTTTTACCTTTTGGGAAAGACGTAAAGAGTCCGATATATGACGCAGTAAAGAATTTTTGTGAGCAAATCCATAAACAAACACTTGCGTCACTTGATAAAAAACTGTTCATTCTTATTGACGAGGCGCAATTCGATAAAAATTGGGCGGTTGCGGCGAAATCGTTATTTGATGAATCAAAGAACATCTTTATAATTATTACCGGGTCGTCTGCATTGGCGTTGAATCTTGATACAGATACGGCAAGAAGAGCAATCAAAGAGCCATTATTTCCATTAAGTTTTATGGAATATCAAGTAATTAAGAATAAAATTTTTCCGATTCGTGGGACAGCTGAAAATCTGAAAAGATTGGTATTACAAAACGACAGAACAACTGTGGGCGAATTAAATGCATCAATAGTGCAAATAACAAGGAATATGGCAGTCCGTAAACTTGATTTGAAGAAAGAAATAGAAGAATATATAACGCTTGGTGGGTTCCCATTTGGCTTCTCTCTGACGAAAGAAATAACATATAGACGTCTTCTTGACATGATTGATAGGATTGTTAGACAAGATATACCGATAATATCTAATTATCAAAGCGACACGATACGTGACATTATAAGAATTATAGGAGCTCTTGCATTGAAACCGTCTGGCGAATTGCCGCAAACTAAACTATCTACAAATCTGGGCATTTCTGCGGCGAAAGTAAATGATATTATTGATACTTTAGAAAAAAGCCATTTGATATTTTCTGTTAAGCCATACCCTTCAGCGCAACCAACCGAAGGTCTTAGTAAGGCATTCAAGTATTATTTCATGTCGCCTACATTAGTAAGTGCAATACGATACTTGAATGGGATGACTACTGTAACGCTAGAAGAAACATCAGTTTTATGGGAAAATTCTGTCGGGTCGACATTGTTTAAATTATGCTACACGACAGGAACTATTTACAATTTATTCTATGACCCCAGAAAAGAAACAAACGTAGACTATCTGTTACAAAATCCTTTGTCTGGAGAAATAATACCTGTCGAAGTCGGACTAAATAAAGGTGATAAACAACTAAAAGATGCTATAGAGTTCTATAGTGCAAGTTACGGAATAATAGTTTCAGATTTTCCAGAAATTACATTTGAAGAAAAAATAATTAGAATTCCGTTTTGGGTATTCTTGTATATATAAAAAAATTGCCAAAATGTTTAACATTCTTGGAATCGACTTTTTGGGCAAAGCCGTTGCAACAGAATCCGACTTTTTAAACACTTTCCTGACTTATTAAACAGAGGCCACTTTTAAAACAAAGCCCCTATGCCGCGCTGCCGAATGTTTATAAAATATAGCAGCCGGGCTATTGCCCGCTCCGGAATATGTCGCCGAACGCCCGGCAGAAGTATTCAACCGCGTATTTCATGGTTTTTCTGCCTTCTGGTGTGAGAGAGTATACGATTGACTTCCCGGTCTTCTCGCCTTTTATCATGCCCTTGATCCGAAGATCTTTAAGGGCCGGGTATATCGTGCCTGCCTTGGGCTTCTCGCCTTTCCTCTTCCCGATTTCCGTGGCTATCTCCTCGCCATTCATGTTTTTTCGCGAAAGCAGCCACAGGACGTGGAACGAGAGCATCCCGCGCATGTCGCACCTGTTCTCCATAGATATATAGGTCATCCTATGTATTTAAATATCTGCGCTGCCGTTATATATGACATCCTATATTGGATATCCGATATGGAAAGGAGGGATTTGAGATGAGATACGAAGTTTGCGGGGAAAGTTGCGAAGAAAGCGCATACGATGCCATGGAAAGCGAGATGGCGCGAATGACGCTTTTGGCGCACAAGGCAGCGCTTTTTGAGCGCATAAAACAAAAGATAGAGCAGGAGGAAGGCGAGAAGCTTGACAAGATAGCCGCTCTGCTCGTTGGGGAATCGCGCAGCCGCATGAAAGAAGAGCGCGAGGCTGACAGGGAATACGAGGACTTTCGCGCAAAATTGAGGGTTGCTTTCGGGGAATAAATTTTGGTTTTTTCCCTTTCATTTTTATGGTGATTTATATGGACTTGCCATGGGGCGACAAAAGGACAACGAAATTCGTGACAAACGTAGGCCTGATAACAAGCGACGGGCCAAACGGCCCGAATATCATGGCAGCGGAATGGACGCATCAAGCGTCATACTCGCCGGGCCTGATAGCGGTATCAATAGGCCATGAGAAAGCCACTGCGGAGAATATACGCGCAACGAAACGCTTTGGCGTTGGCATAGCGTCCGCGAAGCAGGCGGTTTTGGCGAGCGTTGCGGGCAACTATTCCGGCAGGCAATACGACAAGATACCCGCATCTAAAGCGCTGGGATTCCGTTTCTACCGTGGCCGAAAGGCAAAAGTTCCGATGGTCAAGGATACCGCCATGAATGCGGAATGCAGGCTCGTAAAGGCGATACGCCTTGGCGACCACACAATGTTTGTCGGCGAAGTGCTTGCCGCTTCCGTCTCGGAGAATAAACCGGTTGCTTATAACGGAGGGCGTTACATGCAGCTGGGCAGAAGCGCGAGGAAGCCTTCCAACAAGGAACGCGAGAAGATAAAGCGCATTATGGAAAAACACAGGAAAGTTGCAGCTTAATTCTGAATGGCGCCATAGGATACTGTTATAGTAAATTGCAATAATAATGGAATTTTTACCTGCGGTTTATTTCATAATTAATGTTTTTTACTATTATAAATAAATTTCCCGAGGGATTATTGCTATGAAAGAGGTTTTTCTTGTCAAGCCGGAAGACAAGCTCAAGGCCGAGGACGCCTTGAAGAAGGACGACGTCGTCAGCAGGGGCAGCATTATGCTTCGCGCTGCGGCTTCGCTGGACATCAAGGAAGAAGGGTATTTTATAATAGTTGACTGCTCTGCAGAGGGCATTGCAAAGGCGCGCGAGCTTCTCAAGACGATGGCAATAAAGCACGGCAAAAAAGAGATCGTGCTCCAGAAAATCGAGGACCAGGAAAACGCAGCCCTGCAGGGCTTCGGCAGCTTCATGGGATAGATATGGAATCCACTTCTCCTATCACTGACAGGGGAGTAGGCGATCTGGACGATTTCGACGCATTCCGTGAGAAGCGGTTCAATTTCCTTTACCTCTGCGAAAAGTGCGCAAGGAGTTTTGACTCCGTTCTGGCCATGGACAGCTGCAAATTCTGCTCGTCTCCTCTTAAGCAGCTTTCGGCGAAGCAGAAACATCCCCTTATAGGCGAAGGGTATTTCAGGTACTATTGCAGCAAGTGCGAGAAGAACTTTTTGTCGCCGGTGAAGCACGACGAATGCCAGATATGCGGCTTCCGGATAATACATTTCTACAAATGGGACGACATGCCGCTCAAGGACAAGCTTGCCGTGAAGCTGTTCAAGCTTGCCAGCGTCAAGAAAGCGGCCGATGGCAAAGAACCGGTTCCTGAGAAGGCAGAGGAAAAGCCTGAGGGCAAAGAGAACGGCGTGAAATTGCCTGATTTTTCAAAGATTCTAGAAAAGTTCAAGGCCGCAATCCCTGAGAAAGCCTTAGAAAAGCCCGCCCGGCCGGAAGAAGAACTGCCTACTTTCTGACGTGCTTCAGTGAAGCGTACATGAACGTGAGCGACGAGAGCCCGAAGACCGTGGAGTATGAAAGCACGGCGCTCATTCCGAGTATGCCGAGGGATATGGCCGTTGCATTGGCCTGAACGGCCTGCGCGACCGGCGTGCCTCCTATCGCCGCCGCTATCGCGGGCCATGAAAATATTGCGAGGGGAATAAGCGAGACGACGAAAATTGCCAGTTGTATTCCGGTCAGGACCCACCAATAGGTGAAGACGTCAAACTTGTTCCGCATGAAAATGCCGTAGCTCTCCTTCATGGAATCTACGAGCCCCCTGCTTTCGAGCACGATTATGGGCGTGTACATCATGAAGACGAGGCCTACGATTACGCCAACCGCCGCGTTTATGACGGGGAGGCCGACTGCCATGCTTATGGCAGCGCTTATAATGCCCACAAGAATCGTAGCACCCAGCATCTTGAGATATTTGGTTCTTGCATACCTGTAGGAATGATATATATCAAGATTCTTGCCTTTCCAGTAGTCGTTCGCGTCATGGATATATGCGGTGACAAAGAATATGGCGGCAATGGCCGTGATTATCAGTATTATCACGAAAATCCCTATTGCGGAAAATAACGCACCCAAGGAGCCGCCGGCAACGCTCACAAGTATGCTTTGAGTTATCATAAGGGCCGCCAGCAGCACGGCTGCGTTTATTGCAAGCATGGGCACAAGCCTGTGGGCCGAGAAGCTGTAGGCCGCCGCCCTGCCGAAAATTTTTCCGTAATCTATTTCCATATCATCGCCTTGTGTGCCTCAACTGGGCATACAGATACGATACCGACGCCATATAAAATACCTGCATATAAGCGACTATGGCGGCCAATGCTATTGCAAGGAGCGCTAACAGAGGCATGGCGGCTTTTACGGCCGCGGCAAGGGATTGCATGCCAGCCGCGCCCGGCATGATGGCGTTCACGCCGAAGATCATTATGAGCGCAGCCGGAATAAGCAATATCATGAACATGACAAGCCATATCAGCCAGTATATGAGCATGGCCTTGGCGTTTTTCCGGAACGTGCCGAAGCTTTCCTTGAGCGAGTCTATCAGGCCCTTGCTCTCCAGAACTATTATGGGCAAATAGAGGAGCAGGGCCAATGAGATTGCAATGTTCACTGCATTTTCTATTATAATCCTTGCTATCAGGAGGCCGATGGAGTCGTCAAATATTCCGATGATGGAAAGGGGAAAGAGCATGATACCGGCGGCAAATGCGACCACATACGTCATCACAGTTGCCCCCAGCGTCTTCAGGTACTTGGTTTTCGCGTAATCATACGAAGCGGAAAGTTTTTCATGGCCGCCTTTCGCATGGTGGAACGCGTTGTGGGTGTAGGCTATGGCCAGGAATATGGAAACGAGAATGAGCGCCATGAAAACGACGGCAAACAGCGCAATGCCCCCGATCAGGGAAACTGCAAAGGCCTCGGTAGTGCCGGAGGCATCCAGAGCCGCGCTTCCTACAAACACCAGGGAAAGAACCATCACGGCATATACCGTGAACATCGGAAGCAGTTTGTCCGCAGAAAACGCGTATCTTAAGGCGCCGCCGAATATCTTGCCGTAGTCAACGTGCATAAAGGGTATATCGTCGGATAGCGTATTTAAAGGATGTCACCGCTGGCAGCGTTGTTGCGTAAATGGATATAGAACACAATCGGTTGCGTTGGATTGGTTAAGCATATCAACCTGTGGGACGTAAAAAGACTTTTGTAACAAAGCCCGCCGCTGGCGGCATCCCGTATCAGTAAGACACTCTTGCAGGGACGGATTTCCAGCGCGAGAAGCTTTAAGCCGGCGCCGTCAAGATAATGCAATGGCGCCGGGAAAAAAGCTTGATATCGCCAAGCTGGTTTTTGCCCTGGCAATACCGCAGGCTGCTGGCGTCATAGGAGCGGTTTTCACTTATCCTTCGATAAGCGGCTGGTATGCATTCCTCGTCAAGCCCGAATTCATGCCCCCTTCGTGGGTCTTCGCGCCGGCCTGGACTTTGCTTTACCTTCTTATGGGCGCGTCACTCTATCTTATCTTAAAGCGTCCCGGCAAGGAAGCGAGAAAAGCTGCCATAGTTTTCGGATTTCAGCTTGCCCTGAACGTAATCTGGTCGATTCTATTCTTCGGGCTGCGGAATCCCGCGCTCGCGTTCACGGAGATACTGGCATTATGGGCGATGATAGGCGCCACGATATGGCAATTCATGAAGATAGACAAAAGAGCAGCCTATATGATGGTGCCGTATATCTTGTGGGTGACGTTCGCAGCCGTCCTTAATTATTACGTCTGGATCCTCAACGCCTGAACGTTGGCAGTCTCGGCGTCTCTCAGCGCATTTTTACAATGCTTCATTGCATGGCGCAATTCAAAAATAAAATAAAAATAATAGTCTCAGGGCCTTTCGGATTGAATATCCTGGAAATGTTTTTCCCGCGCGACCTGAATGAACAGCGTGTTTACGGCCGCTATGTGTTCGGGCGCCAGCGCCGTTGTTCCATAGATGCGCTCTATGGCCGCCTTGCATTGCCTGTAAATATCGGCGAATCCGGCGATCTTCGCATCTACGCCCGTTTTCCTGCTTTTGGTTTCAGGCTGCTGTTCTGGTTGTTCTTCTACAATCCAGCCGCATTTCGCATGTCGCTGCCATGATTCAGGTATCCATCCCTGGCATTTCGGGCAGTTCTTCCATTTCTGCTTCTGCTGAGGTGTCAGCGTCTGCTGTGGCATCGTTTCACCTCTGTTATACTCCGGAAAAGAAGTAAAATCCGGAGTCGGTAAATATATTTACTGCGGCAAAACATTTATAGTTCTCCAAGGAAACAAGCAATGTACTTGGAGAACCATGGTTCTCCTGTACAGGTCAAGCGTTGCTTGACCATATGTATTACTTCCTTGGGAACTATAGTAGAAGACATTAGTTTTGTTGCAAATGCCATGTCTTCTACATATATCAGTGACATCATAATATGCTTATTATTTATGTCACATGCTATATATGTGAACCCAGTAAATCATATACGGAATCTTTACTGGGTTAACTATAAAGTTCGGCGGATTTTTCGCGGATCAGAAGCTGTGATTGCCATATCGCGGCATGGTCGGCGCATCGGTTGAAATACTTTGGCTGCGCTATATTTTTATGTCTGACAGATGCCTTCTGACCGCTGAATCCGTGGCCGAAGGGCATGCGGATAAAGCATCGGACCAGATATCGGACGCGGTCCTGGACGCTATCCTGGAGAAGGATCCCGGCGCAAGGGTGGATTGCGAGACCCTGATAATGCAGGGCACGGTCATCGTCACAGGGCAGATTACGACGTCGGCGTCCGTTGACATACCGTCGGTGGTCAGAAGAACGCTGAAGGAAATAGGGATGGACGACCCGAAGGACGGAATCGGCTGCGAGACATGCAGCATAATGGTTTCCGTGACCGGGCAATCCCCCGACATAGCGCTGGGCGTCAACAAGCCGGCCGGGGAGCAGGGCGCAGGAGACCAGGGCATAATGGTAGGCTATGCATGTGACGAAACGCCCGAATTGATGCCGCTGCCCATCACGCTGGCGCACAAGCTCATGAAAAGATTTGCCGAGGTGCGGAAGCAGGGTATATTGCCGTACCTGAGGCCGGACGGAAAAAGCCAGGTGACCGTGGAATATGAAAACGGGGCGCCCGGAAGGGTCGGCGCGGTCGTCATCGCGGCCCAGCATGAGGGAAGCATCCTTGAAGAGCAGGTAAGGAAGGACGTGGCGGAAAAAATAATCAGAAACGTTATTCCCCCGGTCCTGCTTGACAACAAGACGGCTTTCGTCATAAACGGAACCGGAAGGTTCGTGATAGGCGGAACGCTGGCCGATACGGGCATAACCGGAAGGAAGATAGTCGTGGATTCTTATGGACCTGCGGTTCCGCACGGAGGAGGCTGTTTCTCCGGGAAAGACCCCTCCAAGGTCGACCGGTCCGGCGCATATATGGCCCGTTACATGGCAAAGAACATAGTGGCGGCCGGGGTCGCAGGCAGGTGCGAGATACAGCTTGCGTACGCCATCGGCGTGGCGGAGCCCGTGTCCGTCGCGGTCCGGACT
>DATDTL010000026.1:0-2798 GCA_035290885.1 archaeon | reverse complement strand
GGGAATGCTTGACGGGGTTATCGTGTAAACCCCTTCGGCGCCCGCGGCAAGCGAAGCAGGCCCCGTGAACGTAACGCCTGCACCGTCAACTTTCATTGATATTTCAGAGTCTTGAATCGAAGTGACGCCGCTATTCTTTAGAGTTATAACATTCCCTTCTGCGGAAATAAGATCCGCGGTTCCCGCGTCAAGTTGGAGCGTTTTTTCCATCGTGTTGCCCGGCACCGCCACGGTTATCTTCCTCTCGCCTGTGCCTAGCGGAACGGCGATGTCAAACGTCTTCGTTAAGCCGGGCTGAATATTCTCTGCGTCGCCGACAGGCGTTATAGCCGCAGGATCGCCGTCAACGAATATCTGAACATTAGTCGTGCTTATCGCCTCGGTGCCTATGTTCTTTATCGTGACCTTCCCGTTGCTCACGTCCACGATCTCGGCCGTCTGGAGCGCCTTGTTCGCCTGCCCTGCGGCGGCCTCCTGCGCCTGTTCACCGCCCGTTGTCACCGTCTGCTGGAAGAATACCGACGTGAATCCTATGATCGCTATCGTGATCAGCAGAAGCAAAATGACGGCTATCACCGGGGTAATGCCTTTCATGCATATAGTTTCCGCCCGGCATATATAAAACTTGCGCGTCACAATAAACCATATATGATAATCGAAAAAGCGCTGAAAATACTGAAGCAGCCGATCTGCGATAACTGCCTTGGCAGGCAGTTCTCCCAGCTTCTTTCAGGCTTCACCAACGCACAAAGAGGCCGCGCTATACGAATGGCCGTGGCCATGTCGGCAGATGCCGGCAACGCAAGTATAGACGCATCCAGCGTCCCGGGATTCAAGCTGCGCAACAGGCCCCCTGTTTCAGAAGCCCCTCAATGTTCCGTATGCTTCGGAATCTTCAACGAACTCGGCAAATACGCAAAGAAGGCTGCGGCACGGGCCAAAAAAACCAAATTTTCCACATTCCTTGTGGGCACCCGTCCCTCTTCCGAACTCGTCGCCGCTGAAGATGCTTTGTGGGAGCGGGTCGGCATAGACCACTGCGAACCGCTGAAGGCGGAGATAAACCGCGAAGCCGGAAAGCTCATAGAAAAAGAAACCGGAAAGAAGTTCTCGGCGAAAGAGCCGGACGTTGTGTTTCTACTGGAACTGACCGGCAAGACCGTGGGAATGGAGATAAATCCCTTGTTCATTTACGGCGAATATCAAAAGCTCAAAAGAGGCATTCCCCAGACAAGGTGGCCTTCTGGCAAGTACAAGACGTCGGTCGAGCAGATAACCGCAAAGCCGTTTATGAAAGCAACGAACGGAACCGGCCACAAATTTCACGGCGCGGGCCGGGAAGACATAGACGCCCGATGCCTTGCATGGAGGCCGTTCGTGCTTGAGATACTGGAACCGAAGAAGCGCGATATTGACGCCGGTGCGCTTGCAAAAAAGGTAGGCGCAGGCGTAAAAATTAGGAACGCTCGGCTCTCCGACATAGCGGAAGTCCGGAAACTCAAGGAAGCCCGGCTTGACAAGACTTACCGCGCATTGGTCAAATGCTCCGCCCCTATCTCAAAAAAAGACCTTGCAAAGCTTTCTGCGCTTAAGCAGATAGGCCAGCAGACCCCAAAAAGAGTCCTGCACAGGCGCGCTGACCTCATGAGAAGAAGGCTTGTGAAAGGGATAAAAACGAAATACATCAACAGCAAATCATTCGAGCTTACAGTCAAGGGCGAAAGCGGCCTTTACATCAAGGAGCTTATATCCGGCGACGAGGGAAGGACCAACCCGTCTGTTTCTGCAATACTCGGCGTCCCCTGCGTGTGCAAGGAGCTTGATGTCATTGAAGTCCACGTCAAATGACTCAGCAGAAAGGCGCCTGTGTATATACATCCCATGCATCCGCGCACTGCGTAGTGACCCGCGCCTCTGCGAAGTCATTGGGGCAGGAAAGAATGCCCTTCCCTTCGTCGAACCTCTGCCACATCACAAGCCCGCTCTGGTTCATCTCCAGCCCGTTCATGGATAGGTTTATCTCAGTGTCCGAAAGCGCCCTGTTCCATATCTTCACTTCATCCAGAGTGCCGTTGAAATATTCGCTCTCCGTCTGCGACCTACCTATGAGCAACGGGCTTGGGAATGTAACAAAATTTCCCAGAAGCGCATCTGTACTGTTCATCAAAACTCCATCACGATAAAACGAAACTGTGCTCCCATTGTACCGCACTGCTATATGCTGCCACACATTATTGCTTACGACTTCGTTTTGCGTGCCGACACTAAAATTATTCAACGTGCCTTTGAACTGTGCATAAACAGCATTATGGCTGCTTGCTCCGCGGATGAACAAAACATAATTATAAGACGTAAGAGGGTCGGAGCTGGAATTTCCCTTTCTCAATACGCTATAAAAGCTACGCGTATCAGTTCCCCCCGGCTTTACCTACATTTCCATTATGACACCTGCTGACGATATATTCAGGCTGGAAGAATCCGAAATATTGATGTAATCGTTTATTCCATCAAATTCTGTTGCAGAGCCGCTCTTGGCTGAGAGCGTGAAAGCGCATCTGCTTCCTGCCATGTTAGCGCAGACGCCATTGTTCCTGTTGCCCGATGAATCGTTGACCGCGTTAACAAGCGCGGGAAATTTGAACTCCAGCCTGCCGATATCGCCCCTGTTGAGAGTCACGCTGTTATTAGCGCTGAAGTTGTTGCCAAGGCGGTCAAATATCTGGGCGCTTATGATCCTTAGCCCGTCAACGTCCCCGCTGTTCCTGACGGCAAGAACGGCGGTCCCGTTGCTGCCGGCG
>DATDTL010000025.1:0-3304 GCA_035290885.1 archaeon | reverse complement strand
GGTGACAATAATATAAAAAACCGTTGGAACAATATATTCAGATGCTTGAAATCCTATTGGCAGCGGCATTGGTGCCGGTTTTTACGCACGTTCTTGATTATCGGGTTCTCAAAAGCCTGCATCTGAAAAGCAGGAGATGGGACCTTAACGTTTCCTGCGGCGGCACGGACGGAGGGGGCGTCAACGCGGACGTAGTGAAGAGACGCGTGCCCAACTTCGTGCTCATAAAAGACGGTTGCAGGCTTCCGTTCAGGGACGCGCAGTTTGAAAGCGTCATATGCTCTCATACTATGGAGCACGTGGAAAACCCGGAGACGTTCTACAGGGAACTGCGTCGGGTGTCAAAGAACGTCACGATTCTTGTGCCGCCCTTGTGGGACGTTGCGGCCATACTCCATTTTTGGGAGCATAAATGGCAGTTTGTGACGTTTACCACCAAGCACGTGAACAAGTTGCCGCCGAAAATCAGGCTGCCTTATTGGTTTTTACAGGAAAGATTTGTGTGCCGTGGATGAGCGTTTAGGGTAAGCGTGAATATGATGTCACGCCCAAAAAGTTAACGGTGTCTATTGGGCATCAAGCCCCATCGGAAATCAAATTTATATGTCCGGGCGTCAAATACTCTTTATGCATAATTTGTATATCGGCGGAAGATGGGTGCATTCGTCTTCCGGAGAAACGTTTGAAAGCTTCAATCCGGCGACCAAAAAGCCCATTGGCGCTTTCCAGCAGGGCAACGCTGCGGATGCAAGGCATGGGATAGACGCTGCCGAGGATGCGCAGAAAAAATGGGCCGATACTCCTGCGCCTTCGCGCGCGAAAATATTGTTCAATATACGCGATCTTTTGATAAAAGACAAGGAAAGGCTTGGGCGGCTTGTGACAACGGAAATGGGCAAGATTCTGAAAGAAGGCTTGGGCGACGTGCAGGAAGCCGTAGACATATTTGAATACATGGCAGGGGAAGGCCGGAGGCTGTTCGGGCACACCGTGCCGTCAGAACTGCCGGACAAGTTTGCCATGACCACGCGGCTTCCGATAGGCGTTGTCTCGGTGATAACGCCTTGGAATTTCCCGATAGCCGTGCCTGCGTGGAAAACGGCAGCGGCGCTGATATGCGGAAACAGCATAGTATGGAAGCCCTCATCCGACACGCCGATGTGCGCTGTTGAACTCGTCAAGATATTTGAAAAAGCAGGCATGCCCAAGGGCGTGGTGAATCTGGTCACGGGCCCCGGCTCGCCTGTAGGCGAAGAGCTTGTGACAAGCAAGAAAGTAGGCGGCATATCATTCACAGGCCACAGGGACACGGGAGAAGATATACTCAGGAAAGCTGGAATCAAGAGGGTCGGCCTTGAGCTTGGAGGCAAGAACGGCATAATAGTCATGGACGACGCTGACCTGAATCTTGCCGTAGACGGAATAATATGGGGCGCTTACGGCACGAGCGGGCAGAGGTGCACCGCAGCGTCCAGGGTCATAGCCCACGAGAAGATTGCAGGGAAACTTGAGAAATTATTGCTTGCAAAAATTGGCAAAATAAAAGTCGGTGACGGCCTGCGAAAAGGCATGGATATGGGGCCTCTTGTTAACGAAGGCGCGGTCAAGAAGTGCGAAAAGTATATCGAGATAGGAAAGAACGAAGGCGCAAAACTTGCATATGGCGGAAAAAGGCTGAAGAATAACGGGCATTTCTTCTCGCCTACGTTGTTCACAAAGGTCGCGCCGGACATGAGAATAGCCCGGGAAGAGATATTCGGGCCGGTGCTTTCGTTGATAACCGTGAAGAACATGGACGATGCGATAGATGCCATTAATTCCGTGGATTACGGCCTCTCGTCAAGCATCTATACAAAGGACATGAAGAAGGCGTTCAGGGCAGTCCGGGAAATAGAAGCCGGGCTGACATACGTCAATTCCTCCACAACAGGCAGCGAGGCACACCTGCCTTTTGGCGGGGTGAAAGGCACGGGCAACGGCGTGCGGGAAGCCGGGATAACGGGCATAGACGAGTTCTCAAGCGTCAAGACGGTTTACTTTGATTATTCCGGCCGGCTTCAGAGGGCGCAGATTGATGCGGATTAGTGGTCTCCTCCTTCATCAGGACTTAAAGTTCGTTTAGAAAATTTTCTATATCTGGCGAAAGTTGTACAGGAGATAGTCTTTTAGGCCATTGCGCATCAAAGTCTCGTTCCATGTCTTCAATACGAGCACGCACGCCCGGATCACGCATCATCACATTCATGTATCGGTCGAAATACTCGGCTACTTCTTTATTCAAGAAGTCTGGATCAATATGCATGCCAGCAAGTTCGTGCGCTTTATCTGCCAAGCGCCTCATGTATGGATAATTTGGCAGATGCTGATGACCTATGATATATTCCGGCACTACAATTTCTAAACATATTGCATCAATCCCCTGTTCGCGCGCCTGCCATATCAACATAGGGCCCACGCCGCCATTTTCTCTGTCTTGGGTGAGCGGATATAGACGTCCATCATTGGGCATATTGTTGCCAGATGCATAGTAATAATAAGCTTCTCTGGTATGGGGGCACATCGGGGTCTATTATTTCATTCAGAAGTATGATGCTCCCAACGCCCAGTTTAGAACCCGCATATCGAAACCCACCCGCTTCAGCGGGTGGATGAGGCAATAGCGGGTTCGTGGTGCTTCTGATTTCAACAAACGTTCTAAAGCAGGGAAAAGAAGAAAAAGGTAGGGAGCGAATCTGCCCTACCACAGTGTTGCAATTAGTGGTAGCATTCGCTTCCTTAAAAAGGTTTTAGGGGCGATTGCGATGAAGATAGAACTGATTAGAGGCGGCCATAGTGTTGGCGAAGCCAACCTGCATCTTGTGCTTACGCCTGCATACAGGCGCATGGTGTTTGACGATGAAACGGTGCGCGTGCTCACGCGGGATTACTTCCTCGCGTGCGCAAGGATGAAAGGCTTTGCAATAAGTGCGATGGGATTCGGCAATGACCACGTTCACTTGTTCGTCACGGAATGGAAGAACTACAGTCCGGCGAAGCTCGCGCAATTTCTAAAGGGCTTCACGTCAAGAATGATGCGAGTGCACCATTGGAACTTCTTCAAAGATCGCCTGTGGGGAAAGAAGTTCTGGAGCGCAGGTTACTTCTACCGCACTGTTGGCGCGGTGAACGCCTCTACTGTCAAGCACTACGTTTCGCAATCGCAGGAATACGGCGTGCACCAAAGCGATCTTTCCGTGTGTCAGACGAAACTCATAGAATTCTCCAGTCCGTAACGCCCGCCACTTCAGTGGCGGGATTATTTACA
>DATDTL010000024.1:0-2187 GCA_035290885.1 archaeon | reverse complement strand
GGAAGCCGCGTCCATATGCGTGTCGTCCCTGATCATAATGATACTGCCGATTTTTTCCATTCTGGCGCTCGGCAGCGCGCTGTTCGGCATCGCGATATTGCCCAATTTCCCGGCCGTTTTCCTGATAATTACGCTGCTCTCAGCCAATTTCATACTTCTCGGAATGGCAACGGCATACATGATAAAGAAAGAGTCCATAACCCTGCTGGTGAGCACATTCATGCTTGTGTTTTTTGTGTTCTTCTCCGGCGTGCTTGTTCCAATAGAGAGGATGAACGCGTATTTCGCCTTTGCGGCCGGAAACCTTCCGCTTAACACGGCCCTTGAGGCCTTCAACAAGGCCGTATTCTACGGGAAGGACGTATTTTCCCTAGGCAGCGAAACTGCATTGCTGCTGGGGTGGCTTGCCGTTTCCGCCGCCGTTGCGCTGGGAGCCAAGCGTTTCAGGCGGTCGTGAGCCAATTTCATACTTTGCCTGACAAATAATCAGCCACGGTTTTCCCGTTGGACTTCAGCCATGCCGCAGAGCGCCTGAGCCGTTCAAACGCCCTGTCGGTCACGGCCTTGTATTTGACGGGGTGAAGCGCAAAGAACTCCAGAAGCTCCTTCTCCTGCGTCACGTGGGCGTTTATGAAAGCCTCTATAATATGGAGGAACACAGGGCCTGATTTGCTGTGGAGTTCTATCGTAGCCCAGTTCTTTTTCATCCATGGGATCAGCACTTTTCTTGACGTAGGGTTAACGGAAAGCGATGCGAATACTGTCGGGAGATCCTGAATCCTTGCTTTATCGGAAACGGAAAAGTCCAGCAGCTTTACCAGCAGTTTTGGCTCGGTGAATTGCGCCATAGCAAGCAATGCCGCGGACCTCTCTTCGGCATCGCGGGTGCTCTGGCATAAGCTCATGATGGCATCGTGGCGCTTTCCGTTCCCGGTCAGCGCCGCCGCATACATGGCAGGATAGCGAAGGTCTGGGCTAACCGCCGAAATGTTACCGGCGTTTTTGTCGAATATTTCCAGAGCCTTGCTGACAGCCTTCCCGTCCTGCACGAATATGAGGTATCGTATCGCAAGCTCGCGCATGAGAACGTCTTCCTGCGGTTCATTCCTGCGCGCGCTCCAGCCGAGTCTTTCTAATGCCATGCCGTAAGGCTGTGCGAAATGCGCCCTGAATTTTAGCCATGACAAGGCCCATTGCTGGCCTTCGGAAAATACGGACTGGATGCCGCGCATGTTGGCGGATATGCTTCCGAGGATAAGGTAGCTGTCCTCGTTTCTGTATGCTTCCAGCATGTCAAGGTATTGCCGCAGAGGCAACATGCCGTTGAGCGAAAGCCTGAAGACATCGTCCTGCAGTCCCCAACGGTCAAGCGCGCCGAGCTCCTTGTTTTGCGCCATCGCTGTCAGACGGGAAAGGTTTTCTTTCCCGTATTTGACCCTGTAGAATCCCGTCTGGCCGTAGTTGAGCTTGAACCATTCCGGCTTGCCGAATTTTATCGCAGCCTTTGCTTTGTCCATAGTGTGCCTGATCGGGGCATCCATGCCTTCAGCCATGATTATGAGAGGTATTTTCCATTTCTTTTCGTCTGCGTGGCTGCCGAAGACGAACTGCTTCTGGCCAAGGCTCAGTTCGCTGTCTTTCAACGACGCATTAACCACTGGATAGCCGGCCTGCTTTATCCAGTTCATTACTATCTCCTTTGCCGGCTTGTCGGATGCCGCGGCAAGCGAATCCCATAGGTCTTCTGACGCGGCGTTGCCGTATTTATGCGCCTCAAGATATCTGCTTACCCCTGTTCTGAACGCATCGTGCCCCAGATAATCCTCTATCATCCTAAGTATGTTGCCGCCTTTTGCATAGCTTATGGCATCAAACAATTGCTCTATTTCCCGCACGTCCTTCACGTTCGCCTCAATGGGATGCGTTGTCTTGAGCGAGTCATCGTCCAGTGCCCTTACGGTTTCAAGGCGCACGAAATCCTCCCACATCTTCCATTCTGGAAAGACGTGATCTACGGCCTTGTACGCCATGAACGTGGCAAAGCTTTCGTTAAGCCAGAGGTCGTTCCACCATTCCATGGTCACGAGGTCGCCGGACCACTGGTGCCAGAGCTCGTGCGCGACTATCATGGCTATGAACTTTTTCGTTGATGTCGAGGTCTTTTTTTCATCAAACAGCAGGCATATT
>DATDTL010000023.1:0-3452 GCA_035290885.1 archaeon | reverse complement strand
ATTAGAATAAGGAACCTGCGCTCCAAGCACATGGACAAGCTCTGGTGCATAGACACCGTGATAAAGTCCGCAACCGAAGTCAAGCCCCAGATATACGAGGTCGTGTTCCAGTGCCCGGAATGCGACACTAAAATGACCGTGAAGCAGGACTCCAATCTTGTGCAGAAGCCGTCGCTCTGCGGTGCGCCTTACACCGAGGGCGGCTGCGGCAGGCGCGGGGACTTCAATACCGTGGCAAAAAAGATGTACGACGTGCGCTGGCTTACCGGCGTTGAGCCGTTTGAGGTCACGGAAGGCGACCAGCCCGGGGAAATAGCGATATTTCTGAAAGAAGACCTTACAACGCCAAAGATGCAGAAAAGAACAGACCCCGGAAACCGCCTCAAGATTGTAGGCATGCTCAAGGAAGTGCCGAAGCGCATAAAGGGCAAGCTCAGCACCAAGATGGACATGATGATTGAAGCGCTGCACGCGGAATTCTCGGAGATGGAGTTTGACGACGTCGAGATAACCGGCGAGGACGAGCGCATGATAAAGGAGATGGCCGCGGACCCGAAGGTTTACGAGAAGCTTGTGGGCTCGGTTGCCCCGGGAATATACGGCTTTGCCGAGATAAAGGAGGCAATCGCGCTGCAGCTCTTTGGCGGCGTCGTGCACAAATTGCCGGACGGCGCGCACATACGGGGCAATATCCACATACTTCTGACCGGGGATCCCGGAGTAGGCAAGTCCATAATGCTCAAGTTCGTCTCAGACATCATGCCCCGAGGCCGGTACGTTTCCGGCTCCGGGGCCACGGGCGCGGGATTAACCGCCAGCGTGCGTAAAGACGAGATAATGGGCGGCTGGCTGCTTGAGGCAGGCGCGCTGATACTCACGAACAAGTCCGTGATATGCATAGATGAATTTGACAAGATGGGAAAGGACGACCAGATAGCCATGCATGAAGCGATGTCGGTGGAAAGCTATCACGGCGACACGGAAATAACGCTTGCGACGGGGGAGAATGTAAAGATAAGAGACCTTGTAGAACGCATACTTGAAGAAAATAAGACAAAGATAAAAAAAGGCGATGATTGCTTTTTTGCCGAAGTGAACGGCCCGGAGATACTCACAACGGATTTTGTCGGCATAAAAAAGGCGCAGGCGTTCAGGGTCAGCAAGCACGCTGCGCCTGAGCATTTCTACAGGGTAATGCTGCAAAACGACCGGGAAGTGACTGTCACGCCGAGGCATCCGTTCTTCGTCTTTGACGGCAAATTTTTCATGACAAAGCCGCTTGAGGAACTGAAAACAGGAGAATTTGCCCCAATACCAAAACGCCTTCCGATAGAAGGCGATGAGCAGAGAATAACAGTAGAGTCTTACAGGAAGGCTGTACAATCGCCAAGCAAGGCATATGCTGCAGCGCTGAAAAAACTTCCCAAAAGCGACATATCCTTGTGCGCAATAAAAAAAATAGAAAAAATAAAGAATGAAACCGAAGAATGGTCGTACGACATAAGCGTTCCCGGAGAAGTGTTTGTTTCCCACGGCATGGTGCTTCATAACACGATTAGCATCGCAAAAGCGTCCATCGTGGCGACACTGCCGGCGCAGACGGCGGTGCTTGCAGGAGCGAACCCGAAGCTTGGAAGGTTTGACCCGTACCTCCCTATAGTTGAGCAGATACAGATTCCGGAAACGCTGCTGTCAAGGTTTGACCTGAAGTTCGCGCTGCGGGACATACCTGACAGGAACATGGACGAGCGGCTTGCGGAGCACATAACGATATCCCGTATAACGCCGGAGGTCGTGGAGCCGGTCATAGATGCGCATACCCTAAGAAAATACATCGCCTATGCCAAGCAGAAGATACCGATGGTGGAGCTGACAAAGGACGCGGCAGAGGCCCTGAAGAAATTCTACGTGGACATGAGAAATCCCGGGGACAACGAGAACGCCACGGTGAGCATAACGCTCAGGCAATACGAGGCGCTGCTGCGCCTTGCCGAGGCATCGGCCAAGGTGCGGCTTGACAACAAGATCCGGCCCGAGGACGTGGAGCGCTCAATAAAGCTGATGAAATACTCGCTCTCGCAGCTCGGCTATGACTACGACACCGGCAAGTTTGACATAGACAAGATGGAGTCCGGCGTGACTTCAAGCAAGCGAAGGAAGATAGGCATAATAACCGAGATAATCTCATCCATGGAGAAGCGCGGCGGCGACATATCCCTTGAAGACGTCAAGGCGTCCGCGGAAGAGCAGGGCGTCGAAAACGCCGATGAAATAATAGACAGGCTGAAAAGGGAAGGCACGTTGTTTGAACCAAGGCCTGGTTTCATAAAAAAAGCGTAGGAGATGATTTATATGGAGAGGAAAAGGCTGCCTGCAATCAAGGCAAGGATAGAGGACATATCAAAAGGCAAATATTATGCGCAGGAGGGGTTCAATCCGCACTATGTGATAACGCCGCAGGGCGCCAAGGTCTCGCGGGTGCGTGTCATGAGCACTGTCGTTGACAAGTTCATGGCGGAAAGCGGGAAGTTCGCATCACTCACCCTTGACGATGGCACGGACACGATACGCTCCAAGAGCTTCAACAACCTGTCGGTATTCGAGGGCATAGAAACCGGCGATGACATAGAGCTCATAGGCAAGGTGAAGGAATACCAAGGCGAGGTTTACATAGTCCCGGAAACGGCAAAGAAGGTCGAAGACCCCAACATGGAAACCCTGAGGCGCCTTGAGCTGCGAGCCCAAGCCAAGGAATGGGAAAAGAAGCGCATGGCCGTCCTTGGCAACGAGAAGGGCGTGTCGGACCTTGACGAGCTCAAGAAAGTCATGAAGGAGCGATACGGGATAGAGCCGGAGGAGACCGAAACGATAGTGCTGACCAAGACAGGGCCCGCAGAAGAAGGCGCTCCGGCCGAGAAGGAATCCTCCAAAGAGAAACTCCTAAAAATCATAGCCGAGAACGACCCGGGCGAGGGCTGCGAGTACCAGACCCTGATAGACAAGTCCGGCATGGACGAGAACTCCATAGACGCCGCGATACAGGAGCTCCTTGACGAAGGCTCGTGCTTTGAGCCTAAGCCCGGAAAGATAAAGAAGCTTTGAAGGCATCCTTGACTTTTGGGCACGGTATGCTCTGTATATGAGCGTTGCCGATATCAACAGCGTTAACAGTGTGACTTTGAACTTCACAACGTTATTTATATAATTTCGCGCCAAATTTAGTCATGCCGCTATCGCAAGACGTCAGAGATATGCTAAGAATATTCTGGGAAATGGCGAAAGAAGAATTTGGGGAGATGGACCACAAGATCTTCAGAATTGCTGCGGGGCTGGCCGGATTTCTGGTCGCGGGAGCGGTGTATTTCCTTTTCCTGAGGAATTTCCTCCCTTTCTAGAGTAGAGCCATGCAAGGAACAGCAGGACTTCTATCCCGACTATTGCATAAAGGAACA
>DATDTL010000022.1:0-6305 GCA_035290885.1 archaeon | reverse complement strand
GAAGAACGCAAGCACAACCGCAAGCACAAGGGATATCTTGTCGTTGGCGCTTCCAAAAATATTCGCCTTTATAAGGAGTCCGTACACTACGGCAAAAGTGAACATCCACGGCAGGAGGAAGTCAAAGAACCCCAGTTGCTGCACGTTGGCTATGAAAACATCAGCGATTGTAGACATTTTATCTAACCTGTCATTCTTTATTACTTATTGCGGCGCACCTTTATATATTTGCGTTGCGCGGGCTTTGTTTAAAAAGTCCATCAAGGTCACAAGCAGTTGTGATGCAAGTTTGGAGAAATGCTACCGGCTGCAGTCAAGAACCATTTATGCAACAAGGCTCGTTGCGCGCCTGCTTTAATGGGCAGGCTTGTGCTTGTATATCGCATAAAAGAGCAGCGAAACCGCAACCAGTCCGGCTATGAACATGGCCGTAGACGAGTCCATGAATGTTATGAGCGGCGCTATGCGCGGATATACAGCCGCCAGCACGAGCAGCGAGATGAAAAGCAGGGACACCTCGGGCAGGTTGTCGCCGTCTCCGCCCTTGAAGGCAAATATGTCCCGGGCGAACAATATCAGAAACAGCACGACAAGGATAACAGCCGCAATCGGCATGATTCCCGTAAGAAAGGTTACAGTGGGGCCATGGAGAACGGCAATCGCGGCAATGGCCGCTGCCACCATCGCGCCTGCGTTCTTCGCCTCTCCCAGCACCCGGGTTTTCAGCAACAACGCATAGATTATCGCAAATACAAAAAGAAAGGAGGCGCCCAGAGGCACGAATTCTTCAAGCGGCATTTATACGCCAATCCTCCTTTTAAGCTCCGCCATTCGTCCCTTAAGGCCGGAGCCCATTTTCATGTCATGCACTATCTGTTCGTATTTCATCAGATCTTGGTTGATCATGCGCACAGTCACCTCTTTCTCCCCAAGAAGCCTGCTCAAGTCAACCCCGGGATTTTCCTTGGCCTCCTGTTTTATGCCGGCAAGGGCGTCTTTCTCGGTTTTTAGCGCGTTGAGCAACTGGTCGTATCTTCGGATGATTTGTGCATCCTCAAGAGTGGCGTCCAGCGACGTTGTGCCGCCAAGCGCGCTTCCGGGAAGGCCTGCCGGCTGCGCAGCATGCCCCCCTCCTCTCTTGCCGAAGTGGCCGAATATAAAGAGAATACCTCCTATGAAAAACAGAAGCCACAGGTATGCTGACGCAAGGCTCACGAAGTAGCCGAATGCCCCGCCAGCCACCGCGAAAAGAAAGAACATCACCGACAACAGAAGCCGAAGCTTGGGATTCTCATAGAATCTGCCAGCTATCGTATAGACCAGTATGACAAGGAATCCAGTAGGTATGAAGAATATCATTATCAGGTCGGTGAACGGATTGCCGCTGAAAGGGGCGCCAGGATACTGGTAAATCTGAAGTATGTCCTTATAGAACGTCTTCTCTATGTCGTTGATGCCGAAAGGCTGCGCGAAACTGACGGCAGATAACAAGAACAGAAGCAATAGAGCCCGTTTCATAATTATAATACTGGAGCGAGGAAATAAAAAGGTGATGAACCTTTGGTTTGGTGTATTATATGGAAAGCTACGGAAAAAAATCATCTATTGAGGTGTTTGTCCAGTTCAGTTATGGCTGAAGGCATTTGGCCGCCAATTGTCGGCATATCGGGTACTACGGGCCTTTCGTGAATGCGTTCGTATGCCGCCTGCAAACGCGGGATAAGGAAGTCCGGATGATAAATAGTCTTGACTACTTCCGCACCAATGCTGGCTCGGTGTCTTTCTCTGTCCTCATTACCCAACACTTCTTTTGCCGCGTTTATTATTGACTTCACGTTTCTTGGTGCTACTCCTATTGCAAGTTTGGAATCTACGTAGACTTCTTTTGTGCCCCCTACATTTGAAACCACTATAGGCGTTCCCTGAGATAGCGCTTCCAGAGGAGCCAACCCGAAGGTTTCATTTGTAGTATCCGACGGCAAGATGAAAACGTGAGATGCTTGATATATCGCCGGCAGTTCCTTTGGATCTGCCATGGGGTCTATCTGGCCCAGAAGGGCATAATTACCCTGCACACCGTATCTTGTGAATATTTCCTCGAACTGCTGCATCGCATCCCCGCTAAAGATCATTCCTGCATGGAGGAGCTTTACATTTTCTCCGTTCCTTGCCATGATTGCCACCGCTTCGGCAAGTTCGTAAATACCTTTATCTGGATTCATCCTTCCCGTGGTGAGTATAAGTTTCTCTCCGTTCTGCGAGTACTGGTCTCTGATGCCTTTTGCTCTACTTTTCACTTCCGGATCGTTCCTCCAGTCCGACATCGTTGTGAAGTTGGGGAACGCCCACGTTTTTCCTGCATATTTTCCGTGTTCAAGCGCACGAATGGCGTCAGCAGAATACTCGGAAGGTGTCAAAATCAAATCTGCGTTATCAAACATTTCGTGGGCATATCTGCATTTCAATTCATCCATGCCGTGCATTGTATGAACCACAGTCCCGCCGCGTTTCTTGATTTTTCTTGCGATATCGCCCAGTATTCCTGCCCGGGTATGCGTGTGGAATATGTCGGGACTCTGGCTTACGGCCAATGAAACAATTTCAGCCGGATCATCACTTTGAGCATAAGATTCGCCGTGCCCATTCTTACTTATCGTCACGTATCGGGGGAGGCCGTCACCTCTCTTGGCTTCCGGAGCTTCGCTATAGAAGTTCAGCCCGGTGACAAGATGAAGGGGATCATGCCCGTTGTATTTCGGCAGAGCATCAAAATATTGAAGCGGAACAACATCTGCACCGCTGACTATACCAGTACCTCTTCCGAATTTTGCCATCAAGATTTTCATTTTACATCCCTCATATGTTGTTAAGAGCTTCTAGCGTCCTTCTCACATTCCCGAGCTCGGGAACCGCAGGCACTACTATTCCAGAGTCGTTTGCCGCAGCATCTGGTGTCTGTGTGGCCTCTGAAGTATAGGGATGCTTTTCGGAACTATATCCAGAGAGTTCTGCTGTATACGGCGATCCTGCAGGTTTTGCCGAACTTCCATATGGATTGTCGCTTCCGGTTCTGGCGTTGCCATCCTTATATGCAGACGGTTCTCCCGTGTACGGGCCTCCGTTATACGAAGACACTCCGGTATACGGAAGATTATTTGATAAAGGCTGTCGGGTAACACCTAACATATTGAACTTGTTGGCTAATTCGTATTCCATGCTTGGCAAAACGCCTCCCAGAGCGGTTATTACTTCGCCTCTGCCAGCGTCAGTTTTCGCGTATTTGAGCGCCCTGCCGGCAACTTTGCCCATCAGCGTGTGTGCGTTCACTTTGTTGAAGCCGTATACCATGGCTCCAAGGTCGAAGCTTTCCGCGTTTGTTTCCATGAAGCTCTTTGCAAAGGATGCCAGTTGCTCTGGAAGCTTGCCGCTGAACTGCAAAAGAAGCGGGCCGATATCCTCGGGTCTCATGTTCTCCGCGGCTTCTCTGAAGAGTTCAATGTCTGCGTCCACAAGGTTTTCCTTGTTCAGCACGTATGCTATTGTCTTTGCAGCATCGTCGTTTCCATTCATTCCATACCACCCCTTCCATATACACTAAAGTTTCTCGCCAGATTCTGAAGTATGCCCGGAAGTGCATCAGCCATATCTCGCATGGCTTTGATTGTGTATTCAGGCACATCTCGCGTATTTTCTGCGGCCTCCCTGTACAAGGATTCCAGCGCATGAATCATGTTCTCCTTGTTGAATGCGTAGAGGAGAGCATCGAATTTCCCTTTTTCGTATCCTTTGCCTTCTGCCTCATCCATGAGCTTGCGATAAAGATCCGGCAGATTCACGTCAAGGTCGCCGGTACTTATGTTGATTGGTAACGGGCCGCCCTTGTATTCCATTGGAATGGGGTCGCCTGTGTATTTTATCGTGAACTCGGTGTCCCTGAACTTATGCGTGAACTCAGTAGGCCCGTCATATTTCAGGTCTATTTCACCGGTAACTTCGTCAAGCGTTACGTGCCCCGTCAAATCGTCGGCAGTAAGATGCCCTTCAAGGCGAGGTGGCGTTCCCCAGTCTATCGGTATTGCCGGCGGTGTTCCCCAATTCATGGTCATTTCGGCTGGGCCTCCGTCTCCACCGCCGCCTGGTTGATATCCGCCGGGTCCTGTACCGGCGGGGCCGTGAGGCTCGCGGGGATGTTCAGGATGAGCAGGATGTTCCGGATGTTGTTCGTGCTCGTCAACCATGCGTACCAGTATTCCTCTGCCGCTATTTTCACTGGGTTGTTTGTAAACATCAACTCTGGGCCCATTTGAGATACCGTCTACGGCTCTCGCAAGGCTTCGCTCGTGCCTGAAGCCCGAATTGTTGTCGAGCCACCTGAGTGTCCCATTTCTTGATAAAACATCGCATATTCCCGGCATCATTAATCACCCTTAATTCATACTGAAAGGCAGTCCCATGTTCAGGCTGTACTTTTCAAGATAATACAGCGCTCCTGCGTCTCGTGCCTTGAGCGCATATGAGATTGCGTCCCGCTGGGCGCGTGCCTCGTCGCCCATATTTCCGCTGATTGCGTGGCCGTCAAGTTCGTGGTAAGCTCTGGCCCTGAATTCGGCTTCGTCTTTGGCGTCATTGCCTATAAGTATATCGCTTCCCGTAGTCACGGCTGCCGGGTCGTTGTTTTTGTATTGTCTAAGCTGGTATCTGGGCACTACGGTTATCTGGTACCCGTTGTCGCGTGCCCTTTCTATGATATTAGTGGTCAGAGGGCTGCGGTAGCTTGTGGATGCCTTGTACGCAGGCGCGGCGCTGCTGTAGCCGCTGTCCACGGGTCTCGGCGCTATCTCTATGCCAAAAAGGCTGACTTCGCCGCCTTTCGTTACAGTTCCGAATTTGTTTCTTATTCCAACCATATTGTCACTTTTCAGTTACAATTAATAGTTTTCCAGAATATATAAAGATTTCGTTACTATAAAGTAACTAAATTTATAGCTTATTTGCCTTGTTTTCATGCGGTCTGCCATCATTTTTGCGGGCCTCACGCGATTTTTTGGCGCCGCTGTTGAAGCTGGAAAGAACGGCGCCCAGTACAAGCGACACGAGCATGTCCGGCATATACCGGCCTTGGGATGCAAAAGGTGCGTTCAACTCAGGATGGCCTATCATGTCTGCGGCCGCTTGATATAGAGGAAGTTGATTCATATTTTCCCAGCCAAGTTTGTAGAACCCTGCGGCAACAGAAGCTGCTGCGAGCTTCTTCCAATAGGGGCCTTCAGTATTCCTTGCAGCCTCAAACGCCATCATTGTAGCGGGAACCATGCTCGTGTAAAATGCATAATTGCCGTTGGTAAGATGATCCGCAACCCCTATGCCAATCCACGAAGCCAGCCCTGCAGCAGGAACTGTCCAATACTTCTTGGCGCCATCTAATGCCGCTTTCCCAGCTCTTCCAGCGTATTCCTTGAATTCCATATCATCGCCTCTTTTCAGTTCCGCAGAACCCGCAGAACTTGAGCCCGCGGCTCTCCACATAGCGGCCCTTGAAGCCGTCTCCGCAGTAATGCACGTCCTTGAAGATGTTCTTTTTCATTTCATTCACCTTTTTATTTAATATGATATTACGGATATCTATTGCGTATCGCATTTCTCGTGCCTTCCCATGCAAGATAGGCTGCTACTCCTGCTGATAGTGGGGGTATTGCCAATGCAAGCGGCCCTTCAACGTAATCGTTGATAAACTCTCCAAAAGGATAGCCTAAGCTTGCACCGAATATAGTCGCTATGGCAGGCACGCCTTCCTTCGGGTTGGTTTTCGCGAACATGAAAAGCTCGTGGCCGTAAAAGCCGGCCGTTCCAAGCAGGGCGGCATCAACAAGAGTTGAAGAGCCGTTGCCTACGGCGCCTATCATGGCGCCGAGCACAACTCCACCCGCGGCAGGCCCTGCGCGGGACTTATGGGTCCACGCATACTTCGCAGCAGGCTTTACAGCATGGGTATAGGTATTTCTTGCAAGGTCTTTGATATTCATATCATTTACTACTCATAAATGATATATAAAGCTTGCTGCTCATGAACATATATCTAAGGCAATAGAAGTCTTTAAATATCACTAAATAGTGATAAATATATGCTATATGTTCATGAAGGCGTTCCGAAGGAAATTTCCGGCCTGATAGTGCCGAAAACGCAAGATTATCTTGCAATCGTCAGAAAATGCGGAAGGGGAGGGAGCGACGGTTATGGGCTCTGCGGGCCGGTCTCAGCCGCGGTCTCGCTGGGCCTGCAGGACGCCGGTGCCGATACGCTGTTT
>DATDTL010000021.1:0-12370 GCA_035290885.1 archaeon | reverse complement strand
GACCTCCATGTATTCGCGCCGAACCGCAATTCTGATTTTATAGGCAAGCTTGAATTATATGATGCAGGGTAATGAATAATAACGGAAACTGCCCGCTTCCCATGCCATCTGACGAATCCGTTCTTTACGCCTGCCAAGCTATAACGGACCAAGCGAAGACTATGCTATTCCAAGCAAATTTGCACACATCAAGGCAAGACTTTGAGAAGTATTTGTGATCGGCCTCAACCATAAAAACCTTCCCGCCAAGAAGACTAATATGCTTGACGACAAGGCGCTAAAGAAGAAATATTTCGCTGAGTTCGCAAAGAACCCTGCAAAATATTATCCTAACGGCATGGCGGACCTCGGCTTTGCTCGCCGCAAGTGCGCATCGTGCGCTCGTGCATTCTGGTCTGTCGGGGTGCGAAGCGCCTGCGGGGACTCTGCATGCTGCGGCGGGTATTCGTTCATAGGCAAGAGCCCTGCGAAGAACAAAATGAGCTATCCTGAAGTGTGGAAGAAGTTTTCTGCGCTATTGCAGCAGCAAGGCTATACGCCGATAAAGCGGTATCCTGTCACTGCGCGATGGCGCACGGACCTCCATTTTGTTGAGGCATCAATAGACGCTTTCATTCCTTACGTGATATCAGGCGAGGTAAAGCCGCCGGCAAATCCGCTCGTGATACCGCAGACGTGCCTGAGGTTCAACGACATAGACAACGTCGGCATAACCGGCGCGCATTATACCTGCTTTGTCATGATAGGCCAGCACCGCTTTGAGCAGCCGAAGGATTACAGGATGAATGATTATTTTCTCCATCTCATGCAATGGTTTACGGACGGGCTTGGCCTTCCGATGAAGGAAATAATATTGCACGAGGACGTTTGGGCGGGGTCGGGCAACTTCGGGCCCTGCGTTGAATTTTTCTCGGGCGGTCTTGAGTTGGCAAACCAGGTATACATGCAATTCAGGCAGACCGAAACCGGCTACGAAGACCTCAAGCTCAAAGTCCTTGACATGGGCCTTGGCCAGGAAAGGAACGCGTGGTTCTCGCACGGCACTGTCAACAGCTACGAAACAACTTTCCCGACTGTAGTAGAGCACCTCAAGGGCATAACCGGGATACAAGTAAACGAAGGGGTCATAAAGAAATTCCTGCCGTATGCATCAATGCTCAACGTAGACGAAGCCGACGACATGGACAAGGCATGGAAGAAAGTCGCGGAAAAGACGGGCTACGATGCAAACACGCTCAAGGAAAACGTCATGCCGCTTGCTGCGCTCTATTCGATCGCCGAGCATACAAGAACCTTGCTTGTTGCGATAAACGACGGCACTCTGCCGAGCAACGTTGGCGGCGGCTATAACCTTCGCCTGATACTGAGAAGGGCGTTTTCGTTGGCCGGGAAGAACGGCTGGGACATTGACTTTGCAAAGCTGTGCGAAATGCATGCGCTGTTCCTCAAGGATATCTATCCTGAACTTCAGGAAGCCGTCAGCAGCATCGGCGGCATACTCGCTTACGAGAAGGAGAAATATCACTCAACAAAGGAGAAAAGCAGGGAAATAGTCGGCAAACTGAAGAACGTCGACACTAACAAGCTTATAGAGCTTTACGACAGCCACGGCATCCCGCCCGAAGACGTGAAAGAAGTAATCCCGGGCATAGTCATTCCTGAAAACTTCTATCTCATGGTAGCTGACCGCCATAGAAGGAGCGAGAAGAAGGAGAAACCGAAGATAGAGATCGACGCTCCGCCAACGGAACTTTTATATTATAATGAGAACAACGCCCGCGAGTTCACAGCGAAAGTTCTGAAAATAAAAGATAACTGGGTCGCTCTTGACAGGACGGTATTTTATCCGGAAGGCGGCGGCCAGCAGAATGACCTTGGCACGATAAACGGCGCGCCTGTGAAAGACGTGCAGAAGTTTACCGGCGTAGTGGCGCATAAAATGCATAGAATTCCGTTCAAAGAAGGTGACACGGTAAAAGGCGTTATAGATGCGAAAAGGCGCGAGCGGCTTATGAAGCACCATAGCGCCATACACATAGTCAACGGGCTCGCGCGGCGCGTACTCGGCAGCCACGTTTGGCAGGCAGGAGCCATGAAGACGCCGGAAAAGGCGACGATAGACCTTACGCATTACAGGATTCCGTCGCAGGAGCAGCTTGATGAAATAGAAAAGCTGGCCAATGATGCCGTCAAAAGAAACATTCAGACCCACAAGCACGTGATGGAGCGAACTGAAGCCGAAAAGAGATTCGGGATGCGCATCTATCAAGGGCCGGCAATTCCGGCGAAAGAATTAAGGATACTGGAAATACCCGGCGTGGACACGGAGGCGTGCGGCGGAACGCACGTTGACGAAACGGGTATAATAGGAAGAATCATAATAACCAAAGCCGAGAAAATGCAGGACGGCGTGATACGGCTGACGCTTGTAGCGGGCGAAGCTGCCAGCGAATACGAAGAAAAGATGGCATATATAGCCAAGGAAGCCGAAAGCATACTAGGCACAAAGGATATTGTTGCCGGCGCAGAACGACTTTTCAACGAATGGAAACGCACGAAGAAGGAATACGAGGAAAACGCCAAGTCTCGCGCAGAAAGCCTTGATGCGAAAAGCGTGGATGTGCTGGACGCAGACAGGAAAGGCCTCATGGCGATTACGAAAAGGGGCGGCTCCTACGTTCTTTTCGGAACTAAGGACAAGAGCATAGTCATATCCGGCGAAGGCGCCAACGAAACGATGAAATTTGTCATTGGCATCATCATAGGGAGCGGCGGCGGCTCAGGCACGTTTGCGCAGGGAACGTACGAGAAGCTGCCGGACAAATCCGCGCTTGAAAAAATAAGGAAGCGTATGAAAAATGGATGATATGCAAAAGCTGAAGAAAGCAGCCGAGATACTGCGCGTTGAAGCGGAAGACGTGCCTAAGGTACTCAGGCGCTTCAAGGAAGACATCGCTAGGATGAAGCGGTAAAGTTCCTGAACAGGCACACAGACGGCTTTAGCATCAGCTTGTCGCAAAGGGCGTCAGAAATTTTCTGGGCGTCCGTGCCGTTGACAACGTCCTTTCCGTTCAGGCTTTCCACTGTGACGTAAGTCTCGTTGGCCGGTATTTTTTCAACAATAAGCTGCTTCTGACCGCTTACCGTTGCCATAGCGTCCGGCAACCCGGAAACGTAATTAGAAAGCGTGCCGTTGTCGCCGGAATAGTACACCCTCATAATCGTGAAACCGTTGCCCACGTAAAACTTTTCCGACTCCTCTGAAAGCGCCTTCTCAAGCACAAAAGCCGTCAGGGGCTCGACCGCTGGCGGGGCGCCGGAGTTGTTTGCCAGACCTATGATAAAGAACGCGGCTGAGGAAAGGAACAGGCTTCCCACGATGAAAATCACCATTAGCCTCTTTTTTGTGTCTGCTTTCATGAAAAAATAATGGCCATGAGAATTTTAAAAGCCGTTCCATCGCAGCCTTCCCACTATCCTTCTTCATACTACCCCTTTGCAGACGCCGGTTGCTGAATATGGCACGCAACGCTACTCCATGCGACCTTTCCTTCCTGTTTCTGCCGGCTGCTTTTCCTTTATCCCCTTTGTTCGCGCCGACTTTTTAAGTTTTTACATCAGAATAGAAGAGGGTTATATTGAAGAGATTTCTTGTTCTTGAGGACGGCTCGGTGTTTGAGGGCGGGTCCTTCGGTTCCCCTTCGCTGGCAGGCGGCGAAGTCGTGTTCAACACGGGCATGACCGGCTATACCCAAGCCATAACCGATCCTTCTTATAAAGGGCAGATACTCTGCCAGACTTTTCCTCTGATAGGCAATTATGGCGTGGACGAGCGGGATTTTGAATCGGCCTCGCCGAAGATAGAAGGATACGTGGCCGGCGAGGCGTGCGAAAGGCCCAGCCACAGAGCCGCGTTTTTGACCCTTGACGAAACATTGAAAAAATACGGCGTGCCGGGAATATCCGGCGTGGACACGAGGCGGCTGACCAAGACGCTCCGGGCACGCGGGACGATGCTCGGGGCCATAACCGACGCGCCTGTCATGCCGAAAATAACCGACCCGAATCATACGGATCTCGTCTCCCTTGTTACCGTGAAAGAGCCGTTGATTTACCAAGGCGCAGGGCCGACTATAGCGGTCATGGACTGCGGCGCCAAGGAGAACATAATACGTTCGCTGATTGCAAGAGGCGCCAGAGTCGTGCGCCTGCCAGCGTCGTACAGCGCAGATAAAATAATGTCTTTCAATCCACAGGGCATACTAATATCCAACGGCCCCGGCGACCCGGCTATTGCCGCGCCGGCAATTGCCGCCGCAAAGGAATTGATGCAATACAAAATCCCTATATTCGGCATATGCCTTGGCATGCAGATACTTGCATTGGCAATGGGCGGCACTACCCATAAACTAAAGTTCGGGCATCGCGGGCAGAACCATGCATGCATTGACGTGAAGACAAGCAAGTGCTACATAACTTCCCAGAATCACGGCTACGCCGTGAATAATCTTCCGGATTATGCGGAAGCTACCATGCTGGATGTCAATGACAGAACTGTGGAAGGCATGTCCCACAAGATTTTGCCGTTCTTCGCAGTCCAGTTCCATCCCGAGGCGTCCCCGGGGCCGCGGGACACGGAATTCCTGTTTGACAAGTTCATCGCAATGGTGAAACGATGAAGAAAGTTCTTATCATTGGCTCTGGCGCAATCAAAATCGGGGAAGCGGGCGAATTTGACTACTCCGGTTCCCAAGCAATAAAGGCGCTGAAAGAGGAAGGCGTAGAAACCGTGCTTGTCAATCCTAACATAGCTACCGTGCAGACTGATCCGGGATTCGCGGGCAAGGTATATTCGGTTCCTATAACGCCCGCGTTCGTCGAAAAAATTATCGCAAAGGAACGGCCGGAGGGCATACTCCTCGGCTTCGGCGGCCAGACTGCGCTGAACTGCGGCATGGAATTGCATGAGACAGGAATTCTTGCCAAATACGGCGTTGCCGTGCTCGGCACTGGACCCGAGGGCATAAAATTAGCCAGTGACAGGGAGAGCTTCCGTTCGCTGATGGAAAGGAATAACGCTCCTGTTCCAAGAAGCATGGAGGCGACCTCGGTCACGGACGCGCTGAAGGCGGCAAAGGAAATCGGATATCCCGTCATAGTACGCGTCGCGTATACGCTTGGAGGCTACGGCTCTGGCGTCGCATACAACGATCTGGAATTGAAAGAAATAGCTTACCGCGGATTGTCGTACAGCAGGATCAGGCAAATACTTGTTGAAGAATACCTTGACGGCTGGAAGGAACTTGAATACGAAGTCATGCGCGACAAGGACGACAACTGCATAGTCATATGCAACATGGAAAATTTCGACCCTATGGGCGTGCATACAGGCGACTCCATAGTTGTCGCTCCGTCCCAGACGCTTAATGACGAGGAGTATCATATGCTAAGAACGACTGCCCTTGAGGTCGTTCGCGCGCTAGGCATAGTAGGCGAATGCAACATCCAGTATGCCCTCGACCCGAAGAGCGGCGCCTTCAAGGTCATAGAGGTTAATTCACGCCTTTCAAGAAGCTCGGCGCTGGCGAGCAAGGCCACGGGCTATCCGATAGCATACATAGCGGCGAAGCTCTCGCTTGGCTATCGCTTGCATGAACTCACCAACAAGATGACCGGAACGAGCGCATGCTTTGAGCCGTCGCTCGACTATGTCGTTGTGAAGATTCCAAGATGGGACTTCCAGAAGTTCAAGGATATTGATACGACAATAGGCACGCAGATGAAGTCCGTCGGCGAAGTAATGGCAATCGGCGCGCGATTTGAGGAGGCGCTGCAGAAGGCGGTGAGGATGCTGGATACCGGCAAGGAACTTACGCATATGCGCGGAGAGCCCGACGTTTCAATGATCAGAACGCCAAACGATTGCAGGATTTTCCACATAGCCAACGCTCTTAGGAGCATCAGTGTTGAAGACGTTTCCGCCCGCGCCAAGATAGACCCGTGGTTCATCTCCAAGATAAAGAACATAGTTGATGCCGAGAATGGCATGACCCTTGGAAAGGAGTGCATCCGCCGCGCCAAGGCGCTTGGATTCTCGGATAAAAGGATAGCGATGCTCACCGGAAAGAACGATGACGACATAAGGGCATTGCGGAAAAGCATGGGCATCGTTCCCGTAGTGAAGCAGATAGACACTACTGCCGCGGAATGGGAAGCCAAGACGAATTATCTTTATCTTACTTACGGCGGGACAGAGGACGACATCCAGTTCCCGGCCTGCAATAAAATAATAGTGCTCGGCTCGGGATGCTACCGAATAGGCTCGTCGGTTGAATTTGACTGGTGCTGCGTCAATACCGCGCAGGCGATGAAGAAATACGCAGACGAAGTGATAATGATAAACTATAATCCCGAAACGGTTTCCACGGACTACGACGTGATGGACAAGCTGTATTTCGACGAGCTTACGCTTGAGCGCGTGCTTGACATATGCGAAAAGGAGAACCCTGCAGGCGTCGTGGTTTCTGTCGGCGGCCAGATTCCCAACAATCTTGCGGTGCCGCTTGCAAAGCACGGCATAAACATCATCGGCACCAAAGCCGAGAACATAGACTGCGCCGAGGACCGCGTGAAATTCTCCTCGCTGCTTGATAACATAGGCGTGCAACAACCGGAATGGGCGATGCTGGAAAGCGCGGCAGGCGCGAGGGAATTTGCCAAGCGCACCGGCTATCCCGTACTGATACGGCCGTCTTACGTGCTATCCGGCTCGTCAATGAACGTCGCTTTCAGCGACGAACAGCTCAATGACTACATGAAACGCCTTCCTGAAGGCGCTTCCATCGCAATCTCAAAGTTCTTGCTGAAGGCCAAAGAAGTTGAAGTGGACGGCGTGCGGGGCGACAAAACGTTCGTTGCCGCCATACTTGAGCACATAGAAGACGCGGGCGTGCATTCGGGAGATGCAACGATGATGATGCCGGCTTTGAACGTCACTGCGGACGAAAAGAAGAGCCTCATAAGCATCACTGAAAAAATAGCCGAGGCGCTCGATATCAAGGGCCCGTTCAACATCCAATATCTCATGAAGAAGGGCGGAATATACGTGATAGAATGCAACCTGCGCGCCTCGCGCAGCATGCCGTTCGTTTCCAAAACGGTAGGCAAGAACCTGATGGAAATAGCAGCGCGCGCCATGATGGAAAACAAAGTGACGGAAATCTATGCCGAGCCGCCGATATACGGCGTGAAGTTCCCGCAATTCTCGTTCACCCGTTTGGGCGCCGATCCCGTGACTGGAGTGGAAATGGTATCGACCGGCGAGGTCGCGTGCTTCGGCTCGTCTTTCGAGGAAGCGTTTCTCAAGGCTGCCATAGCCGGAGGCATACGAATACCGAAGGACGGCTCCATTTTCATAACGGTGGGCGGAGACAAGAGCAAGATAGAGGAGCTGGCGCGGATGCTTTCGGAAAAATTCAAGATGTATGCAACCGAGGATACTGCGAAGTTCCTCTCATCCAACGACATACAATGCAAGACCCTTTACAAGGTCAACGAGGATAAACAGCCCAACCTTCTTGACTATCTCATAGGAAAGAAGCTGGACATGGTAATCAACATACCTTCCGTTTCATCCAACATAGCGCAGGCGTTGCAGGACGAGCAGCTGATACGAAAAAAGGCAGTGGAATTCGGCGTGCCGGTAATAACGAACATGGAACTGTTCCGCACGATATCCGAAGTCCTCGGCAGTAACAATATTGAGGAATTGTTGGAGGTGTAACTATCTATTATTTTTGAGCAGGCGCGAATTGCTTCCATCCGCAATCTGGTACGGGCTTCTGACAACAACGCCGTCTTTCACGGCTGCTCTGACAATCTTTTCCATGATTTCCCCGATACTTTGGCCGTCTTTGATCATCAGCGCGTACGATTTTATCATCGCAGGATCTTTCATTGTCCACAGTACGCTTCCGTATATACCGTCTTCTCCCGATACAGTGCCCCCGATTCTCATCTCGTGACCTGTATTTGTAAGTGCATCTAATCTTGATAGGTTAGGAACATACTCGTGGTTTTTTAAACCGAGATGAAAATCTGGTCCCTTTAAATCATAACCGTGTACTGTGTTGCCGGGCAATTCGACCCCAACAGGCATTATATATTTGCCCCAGTGTGCAGCCGATAATTCTGGCTCTATTGTTATGCCCATCCCGCCCAGACCTTCAAGAAGCTTGGCAGTATCCAACATTTCCACCGTAGGATAGCCGGAACGCAGCATCCCGGCCGGGCCATAATAAGAATGCGTCCATTTGAATTTTGAAGTAACCTGCATAGGATAAGACATTATATTTTACATGGATGTCAAAATTTAAATAACCTCCTGTCCATCCCATTGAAATGAAAATTAGAATGTACGGCGCCTCATGGTGCGGAGACGTCCGCACGGCGCGGAATTCATGCGCGGCGTGAAGTACGAATATGTGGACGTTGACAAGGACGAGCAAGCATCAAATAACGTCATAGAAATCAACGAAAAACTCGGCAAAGGCAGGAACCGGTCGATTCCAGTGATTATCATAAATGGAGAAGCAGTGCTTTCAGAGCCGTCTAATGAGGAGCTTGACGAAGCATTGAAAACTACTTCTTCGCAGGCTCTTCAGGAATGAGAATCCACGCTATCGCGTAAATCATGATGCCTGCGCCTGAGATGAGGAAGAGCAGCCTTACGATGTTGGCGTCAACGTTGAAGTACTCGCCTATGCCGCCGCAAACGCCGCCGAGAATCCTGTTTGTTCTTGAACGATAGAGTTTCTTTGGCACGTGAATTATTCGCATTGCCTGTATTTAATACATAGCCCCGAGCGGATTTGAACCGCTGTATCAAGCTCCAGAGGCTTGCATCCTTTTGTGTTCTCGCTTTTTGCAAAGCAAAATGACCACTAGACGACGGGGCTGTAATGAACGAATTAGAAGGAAAAGAATTTATAGTTCTCCATGGAAACGCGCAAGATATATTGCTTCCTTGGAGAACTATAATTGAACCCGACAAATCTCATACGGAATCTTTACCGGGTTAATAGCGGCTGGCGAATGCCGCAAGCTTTCCGATAATATTTTTGCCGCTTTGAAGAAGTTATTCGGAATCCCTGAGAAGCTTTGAGCCTACCTTAGTGATAATGTAGCAGGTGGAGCCTATGGGGTTTATGATTGAGACCAGATCCTTCTCCATGAGGCTCTTGGCGGCTATGTCCAGCAGGCCGGAGGCATCCCTTGACCCCACGCCGTGGTTGGTTGCAACGAACTCGCGAAGCTCGGCCCTTGTTATCAGCTGGGCTTCCCCTATCTTCTTTAGCAGTCTCTCTTCCGCGGGCGTAAGTTTCATTGCATCACTTAAAATTATGTAAAAACAATAATGCCCATGATAAATATAAAAGCGTTGCGCCGTTAGTAAAAGCGATAACATGCCTATAATCGCGGTGAATTTTGACAGGATAGACGCAAGGAACAGCGGGAAGGCTCCGGCCGGCAACGTGAACGTGAACAGCTCCCCAAGAATAAACGCCATAAAGATGCATGCAGGGCTCCTCGGAATAAAGAACCTGCTCTCAATAACGTATTCTTTTGACACCAAATACGAGCCTGAGGTCGGCAGGCTGACCATAGAAGGCGAAGTCCTCTACGCCTCGGACAAGGCAAAGGAAATACTTGAAAAGTGGGACAAGGAGAAGAAGCTTGACGACGACATGGCAGTGGAAGTGCTCAACGCTATATTCAGGCGCTGCCTTGCGAAGTCGGTCGAAATCTGCTCGGATGTGCGGCTTCCCCCGCCCATGCAGTTCCCGAACGTCGTGAAGAATGAAGGGAAGAAGTGATTGTTCGCCCTTCTAAATCAATTTAAGCCAATTCCGCTGTAAATAGATATGGCGCAAGCCGTGCAAATGCCGACCGAAGGGTACGGACCAAATTCATATCATGAAAATCCGGTATCCATTCGGGCAGCGTTGCTCCGGGAACTGGAGCGTCATCCGAATGAAACGATGCCGATTGGCGATCTCCTGCAGCCGGGTTTCTTAGTTCCTACACATTATTATGCGGTCCATTCATTGGCTAATATGCAAATACCGCACGGGGTGGTACAGTATGCCAATGGAAAAGTGACGTTCTTTCCGCACGACGGCACTCCCATGACGCCGCCGTATCAGGGACCACGGCTCCCAAAACCGGAATCCGCCATTATCGAAGCTTTTTATGACGCCCTTCGCCCAAAAACTGCCAAAGAACCGCCCGACGTTGCAATAAACGTTCAGGACAAGCCGCTTAGGCGTATGACGGATGTATATAGAGAATGCCCTGTTATGAAACGTTACTTGGGAGCCAGACCGGCTTATCATTCACAATTTATCGCCGCAAGAAACGCATATGATCGGGACCGATTGGAAAAATTCTATTTGGGCTTCTCTGACATGATGGAGGCTAATTTGCCGGACAATGATTTAGGCGGGAGAATGACCGACGTTCTTAATGCAATATCCCACGGCCATGCATCCACGGTGGTGGATTTTCTCAATTCTCCAAACGCTGATTTGCGTATAAGCCTAGATCAACTATTGGCTGGCATAGGATATATGGGGGCACGCTCTTACAGTCCGACCGACAATCTGATTGGTTATGTGGAGATGCCCTCAACGTCGGGGCCTTCACCTTCTGGCAGACATCTTGGTGTAGGCGCTCGTCGGCATCGGTAACACATTCTTGTAGTGCGACCATCAAAAATTCTCTGCGGCTTATGACTGTGTAGCGGGCATTTCGTCAAAAGAACGCGAGAGAATGCAGAATAAGTGAACGGGAATTTTGCTAGCGCTTATGGCATGCACAAATAACACTGATAAAGGAGCATCTATGAAAAGTGCAGTTCCTGTTTTTCGCCATGAAGCCACCTTAAATATATTAAACACATATAAGTGTATGTCAAAAACGCTGACGGTATCGGAGGAGGCGTATGAGCGGCTCCTTTCCAGAAAGGAATCCGGAGAGAGCTTTAGCGAGGTCATCAAGAAGATTACGGGAAAAACCACGCTGCTGGACATCGTAGGCATACTGCCCGGCAAAGACGCTGAAGCCTTGGAGAAGAACATAACGCGAAGGCGGGCATCTATGAGGCAAAGAATGAGAAAGGTGTCCAAGGGCTTATGATTATTGATACAAGCTTTGTGATAGACGTGATGAAAGGGGAAGAGCGGGCGGTGAAAAAGCTTGAGAATATGATATCGAAATCGGAACCCCCAGATTCTTACGGCGCCGTCCCTATTTGAGTTGCATTCCGGCATTGCAATGTCGGACAAGAAGGAAACTGAAAAGCAAAAGGTGCTTCATACGCTTTCCGGCATGATAATATGGCATCTTGATTCAAAGGCTGCGCAGATCGGCGGAGAAATCGATGGGAAACTCGCGAAGGAAGGCCGGAAAATAGATCCCGTAGATTCCATGATAGCCGGGATTGCCATAACCGGCGACGAGAAAGTGCTAACAAGGAACGTAAAACATTTTTCGCGCATAGCCGGACTCAAGATAGAAACGTACTGATTGATGCGGCATTTGACATGAGCCGCTTTAAATAAATTTGCGCCATTTGAAATGAATGACGGCATACGACGGCAACTTTTTCCTTATAACACATCAACGTGCGACACCCGTGATTCTGAACGATGATTAGATTATATGGGTGCGATAATGACCGGTAATCGCCCGGAAAAAAGTATCCAACTCCCGCTTCAGAACCCCCAGCCGTTTCTCATGACGGGCATTACGCCTATTTCCCGCTCGCAGGCTCCAACAAGCCCGAACCCGTGATTCCCAATTTTCATTACATGGAATCGATACATCCCGCAAATAAATTCTGCATTCATAGCTACGCCCTATAAGCCCGCTTACTCCACACTTATATATAATATAGGCAGTCACTTTAACCCTCACAAACGGGTGAGGGTTCAACTATATTCTATAGAATATATTAGATAAAATATATATTTTATTACTATAAATCATAGTATATATTCTATAAAGTATATATGTAATCATATATGAAAAAACATATAGAAAATATGCCCCCATCCCTAACTTAAAATTCGTCGTCCTTTTCGGGCTCCGTGTCCTCTTCGCCCTCTATAACAGGCTTTTTCACGTCAATAACAGGCTCTTTTTCAGGTATATCCTTGCGTGCTTGCCCTATAGTCATCAAATCGTCAAAATCTTTGCTTATTCGGCGTGTTTTACGCATAAATGCCTTCATTGCGGATTCTACCCTATCCAAAAGACGATTTGTAGTGTTAGCCGTCAATAAATAGCCCTTTGTAAAGCCACTGCTGAT
>DATDTL010000020.1:0-7924 GCA_035290885.1 archaeon | reverse complement strand
GCGGCTCTTAGCTCCAGAAGAGCTTGCATGGCATCTCTTTCAAGGGAAATGCCGTGACTGGAGCCAGCCATCCTACCTGGTTAGACTACAACCCCCGAAAGCCATATATGGAGTGAAATTTATAAAGCAGGATTCAAAGCCGTGAAAAATCAGGGCGAGGCTGTTTGTCGGGTATGATCCTACGAGTCAGCGCGAAGCGCTGCAGGGAACGGCGATATCGCGGCATCCTATGCAGAAAGGGTATATAAAGCTTCTTTTGCCGCAAAATGCTTAAATATCGCTTCAAATGAGCCTTTCTGGTGAACATAAAAATGGAAACCGAAAAAATGGGAGAGTACGCTTTCCTGGCAGGCATAGCGATTGCCGTGCTGACAGGGCTCGCGTCCGGTGCCATAGCGGCATACGCGACGTGGACGTCCCTGTTGCTGGCGCTGCTGGGAATAGTCGTGGGTCTCCTTAACATATCAGAGAAGGAAACCACGGCGTTTCTGGTGGCTGCTATAGCCCTCGTGACTGCCGGTACGGCAAGCTTTGCCGCTATCGACATGTATGGCGTTGGCGCGATTCTTGACGGCGTTGTCAAGAACATAGCAGTGCTGGTGAGCCCTGCCGCAGTAATAGTGGCGGTAAAGGCGATATACAGCCTCGCATCAGGGCGATAAGAGGCATCTTTTCTTTTTCCCTTAATTCTTACTCACGGCAAGGAAAAGCCGCCGGAATTGATGCAGGATGCAGGAATCCATGCTTGGATCGGAAACCGTCTGATTATCTTGGCGGCGCAAAGGAGCCGCCAAATAGCAACAGGATAAAAGCCGCAGTAACCGGCAGAAACTGATATTTATGAGCAAGAAAGGGCAAGACTTAAATGCTCCGGCCGATGAGAAGAAGTTCGCGGTTGCTTGATGCAACGGCGTTCTAAATCATCCCGATTTCCGTCAGGTATTCCTGAACGCCTTTCTGCAGGGAGTATTTTGCCCCGAAGCCTATGAGCTTCTCGGCGTTGTCGGTTGACGCCTGCGTGTTGTTCTGGTAGCCTTCTTGGTAGGGATTGTCCATGTATTCAGGGGCTAAGTCCTTGCCCAGAACTTCATTCAGAACGCCGACTACTTCGTTGAAGCTTGTGGCTTTGCCGGTGCCTACGTTGACTATACAATTCCCCTTGGCGTTCATGGCCATGAGATTGGCATGCACGACGTCTTTAACGTAAATATGGTCCCTCATCTGCTCGCCGTGCTTGAATATCCTCGGGCTCTTGCCTGCAGCCATCTGCAGCGCAAGCTGGTAAATCATGCTCGCAGCCTTCTTCTTGTAGCGCTCGCGCGGACCAAAGACGTTGAAGTAACGCAAGCCGATGATTTTTATGCCGCTGTCCCAGTGTCTTTTTGCAAGATTGTCCATGGCGAGCTTGGAAAATCCGTAGCTGTTGAGCGGCGCGCTCTCTTCCTCCTTCATGGGCACCGGCCCGTTGCCGTACACACCGGCGGAAGATGCATAGACAAGGTCTATTCCTTTGCTAATGGCGTAATCCAGAACGTTGCGGAATCCCTCAACGTTGACGGAAAACACAATGCCTTGGTCGGTGATGGTCGTGTCAGTGATTGCCGCTTGGTGCAGTATCACGTCCGGCTTTCCGGCCTTGGCCACAGTAGCAGCGTCCCTTATGTCGCCGGTTATGACATTCCCGTCAAAGCCGGCCAAGTTATGGGAATCGCCTGAAGAGAAATTGTCCAGCACAGACACTTCGTGGTCATCCTGTAGAGAAATAGCAAGATTGCTTCCGACAAAGCCCGCGCCGCCGGTGACGAGAATTTTCATAATGTAATTTTAATGAAACGCTTATATACCTAAAGGCATTTATTTCTGAACTTTGCAATGTCTTTGGCATAATATATATCTGAAGAACAATAATAGCATATTCAATATTTTTTGCCCTTCAGCATAAAAGACGCCTCACGCCATAGCTCTCATTTCGGCAATGGCAGAAGGTGACATTCTTTGCAGCGCTGCATTGTGCAGTTCCGGTATGCTCATGCATCCTGCCTTTCTGGAACCGTCCTGTATGGTATAGACGAATCTTCCCATATGGTTATTCAGTCTTCCCACATATGGCACCCATGTTTCAACGCCTTCGTCAAATGCAGAATGCCCGTATCTCATCTCCATCCACTTTCTGGCTCTCGGGGAACCCTCGCCCCAATAAGCTTTTTTCGAGCCGTCCGTGCTTTTTTCGCTGGGGCCTTCTTCGGTGCCCGCGAATATCCTGCCGCCCATGACTATATCGGCGCCTAATGCATATGTCACCAGCGCCCTTCTTGGGTTGTTTATCCCGCCGTCTGCTATGATAGGCACATAGATGCCGGTTTCCGCGGTATATCTGTCCCTTTCCGCTGCAACGTTTCTTATTGCGGTGGCCTGGGGCATCCCTACGCCTATCTGTTCTTGCGTTATGCATATGCTTCCGGGGCCCATTCCTACGCCTACACACTGGGCGCCGTTTTGCACAAGGAATTTGAAGCCGTCTGCGGTGACTGTGTTTCCGGCGCCTGCGGGAATATGAGGAAACTCGTTTTTCAGAAAATCTAAGGTCTCCTTGACATAATCGCTATGTGCCTGGGAAGTGACTATGTAAAGAAAATCAGTGCCGGCTTCCACAAGCTGCGGGGCTCTCTCGGCGTAATCGCTCGTGTTTATTGCGTCTCCGCCCATGTATCTTCCGTTCTTGTCAACAAATTCGTTGGGATTTTTTGTGTGGTGGTCAATGTCCTTCCTAAACACTATTGATGAAATTCTGCCGTCGGTGGCCAGTATCGGAAGATTTCCGCGCCTGTGGTTTATGAGCATTCGTTGGGCTATTGTCAGATCGTTCCTTATTTCAGTATCATAAGCAAAAACGATCTGGTCTGTGGGCGTCATCCGCTCCCCCACTGTCATTGCACCATGCGTGCTTTGATGGTAGTCGTTGGACGTTATTATTCCTACCATTCTCGTTCCGAGGGTGCCGTCTTCGGTAACGGGAAATGTATGGTAGCCCTTTGCATCGGAAAGTGTTATCAACTCCGCTATGGTCATATCGGGCCTCACGACATCGGGCTTTACAAAGCCAGCCTTGTAGTCTTTCACTCTTCTCCTTTTTGCCGCCTGTTCTTGTGATGGCTGGCTCCAGTTGGAGATTGCCATGCCGCCAAGCTTGGCAAGTTCTATGTTAACTCCAGTGCTGTATACGGCCTGCATCGGCGAACTCATCAGGGCCGTAGGCAATTTTAATGCAGGCTCTTCGCCTTTGCGGCATGCAGTCAGCGGAGAGCCTATGTCAACATCTAAGACGGTCGATCTTCCTATATGCCCCGGAACAAGCAAATATTCGTCCAAAGTAGTGCCTAGTTCTTCAATAATGTTTGCCATGCTAAAAATAGTAACATAATTATTTAATAATGTGGGAAAGTCTTGGGATGCAGGCAGGTCCCCGTCGTGCCGAAAAATTACGGCATCTTGTTCAGTTTTTCTACGATGCAGTCAAACGTGCTCCCTTATCTTGTCAAAGAATCCTTTTTTTGTTTCGGCCTTCTTTTCAAAGGCTGCGCGTATGGATTGTTCCTGGGCGCCGGTAAGCTTTTTTGGTATGCGGACCACGACCTTGACCATCTGGTCGCCGCGCTTCGTTGAGCTTGGCGTTGGCATGCCTTCGCCCTTCATGCGGAATACCGTGTGGCTCTGCGTTCCGGAGGGTATCGTCAGCGTGGCCTTCCCGTCTATCGCCGCGACTTCGACTTCGCCGCCGAGTATGGCCGTGCCGAGGTCAACGTATACCGTGCAATACAGGTCGCTGCCCTCCCTCTCAAACACGTCGTGCTCCCGAACCTTGATGACAACGTAAAGGTCTCCTGCGTTTCTTCTATTCTCTCCCGGAGCGCCGTAGCCCGGAAATTTAATATACTGCCCGTCGTCCGCGCCTGCAGGCACTGCGACTTCCATGTCTTTATGCGTTTGCTTGCCGCCTGCGCCGTTGCATTCCCTGCACGTCTTTTCCGTGATTTTGCCGGTGCCGCGGCACCTGGCGCAGGGCATGACCGTCACGAACTGCCCAAGGAAGCTCCTCTGTACGCGCTTTATCTCGCCTGCGCCGTTGCATTCGCTGCACGTCCTCAGGCTGCTGGCGCCGCTTCCCTTGCACGCCTTGCATTCCTCAAAGTGCGGGATTCGTATTTTTTTCGTTATGCCTTTAAACGCCTCCTCAAGCGTCATCTCCATGTCGTATCTGAGGTCGCTGCCCTTTCTGCTCCGAGACGAGAAGCCGAAGGATTCAAATATGTCTTCAAAGCCGCCGCTGAATATGTCCTCAAATCCGGCCCCGCCGGAGGCGCTCTGCCCGCCCGGAGTTGAGCCGAATTGGTCGTATTGCTTTCTCTTTGTCGGGTCGCCGACGGTCTGGAACGCTTCGTTTATCTCCTTGAACCGCTCCTCGGCTCCGGCGCTTTTGTTGACGTCCGGATGCCACTGGTGTGCCAGCTTCCTGAACGCCTTCTTTATCTCGTCCTGTGTAGCGCTTCGCGAAACGCCGAGCGTTTCGTAGTAATCTTTGGCCATGTCAAATTATGTTATATAGAAAGAGCTAAATGGATTGCAGATAGTCTGAAGCTGGTGCAATTAAACGGGCGATAACTACAATAATTTTCCCGCGCTCATATAATCTACGCCATAACCGGATTTCTTAAGCAGTCCTCGGATATTGCTGCCTTTTGCTATCTTCATTTCCAAATACCCGTTTTGAGTAAGCTCTCTTAGCTCGCAAAGCCCCGGAAAGTTGACGGATATTCTTTCTCTCGATTCTGGATGTCACGGCAACCCGCTTCTTTTTTTCCTAAACATACGATAACTATGCAGAAATAGCATATAAAGATTTATATATTCACTACTTTATAGTAGATATAAATATACCCATGCTGTGAATTGTTGGCATCCGCAGACTATAATAACGGAAAAACAATTAATAATATGCCATTCTTCGATTCCTCCTTCAAGGAGATCCTGTCGTCGCAGGCGGCCTCAATAGCCGGCGGGCTGATAGCAGGGACGCTGATTGCGCTGCACGCGGACAAGCTGTTGCTGGTTCCGGGGATGCTGATACTGATACCGGGCTTCCTTGAGATGCGCGGCAACATAAGCGGCTCGTTCTCGTCGCGCCTCACCTCAGGGCTGTTCCTTGGCGTGGTGAAGCCGGACAGGTTCGGGACAAAGATCGTGAAAGGCAATCTTTTGGCATCGTTCCTGCAGGCGATGATAATCTCTTTTTCTCTCGGGGTTATCGCGTTTCTTTTCAACTGGCTGATTTTTGGTGTTTCTTCAACCGGCATAATTATATTCCCAGTAGTGGCCGGGATAATAGCCAACGCGATGGAAATACCCTTGGCGCTTTTCATCACGTTTTACCTGTTCAGGAAAGGCCATGACCCGAACAATATAATGGGGCCTGTCATAACGTCCACGGGCGACATAATAAGCGTGATATCCTTGTTGATAGCGATGGCGGTAATATGAAGCGCGTCAGGATAAGGAACCGCCGTCTGGGCAGGCACCTTCAAGTCCTGCGAAAGATAAAGAAGATCCAAGCCCACCCGCTGCTTTATCATATACACAAGAAATATGGCATATCCAAGAAGACGCTCTTTTACACCAAGGAGTACGGCCCGCGCTCCAACGTTCCGGGAACCATATTGAAGGAGAGCCTGAGAATGCTGTTGTTCGCTTCGGTGTTGAGTTCGCTCGGCGGGCTTTCGCTTGAAAGCATAAAGCCGCTCCTTCTGTCAGTCATGCCACTCGTCATACTTCTGCCGGCGCTCAGCGACATGATAGGCGACTACGGAATAATATTTTCCTCGCGGTTCTCCACGATGCTGCACGAGGGAAAAGTCAGGGGCACGTGGTGGAATAACCGCGAACTGAGAAAGTTGCTTGCACAGGTCATGCTTATAGCGATGCTCACAGCCTCGGCCAGCTCGCTTGCAGCCATTGCCATATCATGGGCATCGGGCTACGGGCTCACGTCTTCGGTTGCCCTGAAGATTGCCGCCATATCCCTTCTGGATACAGTCTTCCTCGTGTCCGTGCTTTTTCTAATATCCGTGATGGCCGGCATCCACTACTTCAAGAAAGGGGAAGACCCCAACAACTTCCTGATACCGATAACGACGTCCGTCGCCGATTTCGGGAACATGATACTGCTGTCTGTGCTGGTTATTCTGTTTTTATAGTTTGCCAGTACTTTCTTCACAGCGTGCCGCGTTATCTCCGTGCTGCCGCTCTTGTGCACGCGGCACCATGCCTCGCATTTCTCCGCGAGCGACTTTTCCATGTATTCAAAGCCGCATACATGGCATTTATGAACGTTTTGGCTATTTTTCATTTCCTTCCCGCTTCTCCTTGAGCATCTCAAACAACGCCCGTATGTGCTTCGTTGAAATGCTCCGTTCCGCGTTCTGCCAGAAATCCTCAAGATAAGCCCCGTATTTCCTCTCGTATTCAAGTGCCTGCAGGCTCATTTCCAGCTTGTCCACGTCATGAACGAACAGCGACTCCGGCGTCTTTCTGCCTTCGTACTCTTCCCACAGGTCAAGTATCTCCTCGTCGTCCAAGTCTTTTAGAAGCGTTTTGAAGGCGTTTTCCTCCTTTTCGTGCTTGTCCTTCTTGCTCACGCCGTCCTCGGGAGTTATGTCGCCGACTATGGATTCAGCGAGATCGTGGATAAGCGCCATTTTCACGCATCTGTCCTTGTCCATGCCCGCGGCGCCGGCCAACGCAAGCGCGGACAAGGCGGTCATGAAGCTGTGCTCCGCGACGGACTCAGGGTTCGGCACGCTCCTTATGACCCATCCTGCGCGCTTCACTTTCTTCAGTTTCGCAGCGTTCTCAAGGAACGTTATGGCATCCATAGAATACCGATGCTCTAAAAGCTTAAAATAATGAAAAAGGCGCGGCTTGCTTATCTTTAAATCTTTTCGGCTCTGTTGGGCTTTGTAGGAATAATGTATTTCTAACACAACGGGTTGTATTTTTCTGAAGCTGCGACACAAGAGCTTGCTATGCAAGAGTATTTTTCCTACAAAGCCGCTCTGTTGAAATCCTATGGTTATCATATCGCTTTCCGTTTTCTCCTGCAGGTGGGTTAATAACCCCAGCCATTCATTACGGGTTTTGACAGGAGTATATTCCTCACTAATTTCATTCATCCGTGAGTTTTATCGGGAGGGTTGGATCATTTCAACAGAGCCATCTTTTCGTTTTATTAAGGCTTTGTTGAAAAACTCCATCAAGACCACAAGCAGTTGTGATATAATTTTAGAGAAACACTACCGGTTGTGGCGAAGAACCAATTATTCAACAAAGCCTTTTATTAATCAAGCAAGGTGGTAAAGATGACGAGTCATTACGCTTCAAACGTTGTAGGATTCATTCATAATATTCCAGAATTCTTGTCAGAGGGGAAACCGATGGTTTATGGCACTATGAGTGAAAAACAGTTCAGTTTGGCTTTACGTGAAATTGACGGCGAACCGTATCTGCGGGCTGCGGTGGAAAGAGACGGTAAGCCTGCAGAAGGTGAGCCAGTATATTTATGCCGACAGGATGGAGAAGGGCTTTATGAAACAGAAACAGGCCCAGACGGCGTCGTTTCATTCTACGGGGTTACAGGGGCCGAAGGACTCAGGATTATGGTAATAGGAATCGGACCTCTTATCCATCACTTATAAACGAATGAACACATTACGGAAAACGACCCCAAATAAAATCAGAACTTGACCTTTACGTCCTTTCTTTCGCTTTCCGCGGCAACGAACATCTCTTCGTCCGTGTACTTGAGCATGTTCGCGAACATCATGTCAGGGAAGGTGTGTATTTTTATGTTGTAAGTGTTCACGCTGTCGTTGTA
>DATDTL010000019.1:0-33693 GCA_035290885.1 archaeon | reverse complement strand
CGAAGAAGAGGCCGAGCGCGCCGTGCTGCGCACAAGATACAACATGGCGGCCTTCGCGACGAAGGAGCGAAGCAGGCCGGGGCCCAGCAGGAGAAGCGTCGAGATATCCATGGTAACAAGGCAGGCGCTTTCGTCCGTGCTGTTTCTGGACGAATTCCCAAAGACCGCGATAGACGTCTTCATAGAAGTTCTGGAAGCCGACGCCTCCACAAGATGCGCGGGAATAAATGCGGCCTCGTTGGCACTGGCTGACGCGGGAATACCCATGAGGGATCTTGTGGCATCCTGCTCCGCCGGCAAGATACAGGGCCACACGGTGCTGGATATAGCAGGCGAAGAGGACACAGCAGGCGAATTGGACCTGCCGGTGGCTTACTATCCCAAGAAGAACCAGATAACCCTGCTCCAGATGGACGGGCTTACAAGCAAAGACGAATTCAGGAAGATAGTAGACCTTGCCGTGAAGGGCTGCAAGGAGATATACGCCATACAGCAGCAGGCTCTTCGCGAGAAATATTCCGAGGGTGAATGAAAATGATAGGACTTGATACGGCATTGGTAAGAAGGGTTGTGAACAGCGGCGAAAGGCTTGACGAAAGGCAATTTGACGAGATGCGAAAGGTGAGCATTCAAACAGGCGCGGTTTCGTCAGCAGAAGGCTCGGCGCGCGTCACGATAGGCGACACGCTCGTGGTCGCGGGCATCAAGATGGGAGTGGGCACGCCCTTCCCGGACAGCCCGAATGAGGGAGTCCTGATAGTCTCAGGAGAGTTCATTCCCTTCGCTGACCCGCTCTTTGAGCCCGGCCCCCCGAGGGAGGATGCGATAGAGCTTTCCCGATTGGTGGACCGAGCAATACGCGAATCGAAAGTCATTGACATGAAGAAGCTCTGCATAACCGCCGGAGAGAAGGTCTGGATGGTAAACGTAGACATAGACGTGATAGACAACGGCGGCAACATGGTGGATGCAGCTTCCATAGCCGCGGCTGCGGCGCTGGCCACCACGCGCCTTCCGGAGCTTGACAAGGACAGCAGGCCCGTTTTCGGCAAGCCTACGAATGTGAAATTGCCCATGTCAGGCATACCGCTCTGCACGACGTTCGTGAAAATCGGCAACTCAATTTTGCTCGACCCGTCGCTCTCTGAATACCAGACGCTTGATGCCCGCCTGACGGTCGGCACCGTGGACAAGGACGGCATAAAGCTGTGCTCCATGCAGAAGAACGGCGCAGCAGGCTTCTCAATGGACGAAATAGAAAGCATGATATCCCTCGCCGAAGAGAAGGGCGAAGAAATGCGGAAGCTTGTAAAGCAGGCTGCAAAGTAAATTATTCCTTTTTTATTTTCTTTATTTTATTGATTATATGCTGCATCTATGCGGCGTGCAATCTGTGTAAAAATCACTCCTTTTGAGACTCTCCGCACTCAGGGCATCTGATAAATTTATAGCGGGCTTTAAAGCCGCAAGCGGAGCAACGGACTTCGGAGGTCGTGATATTTTTAGGCGAAGCTTCTTCAAATTCCTTGTCCTTCACATAGTCATGCGCTTTCCATGCATGCACCTTTCTTATAAGAGTCTGGAATTTTTTGTTTGCAGCTGACATATTCTCACGACTGACATTAATATTGCTCCAATACAAGTTCTTTTTGCTTCTGTTCAACATTAGGGAAATGCTGCAGAACGAACGCGAGTTCGTCCTTTGTCAAGCCATATATTTTAGCTACCGCGGCATCCAACTGCGCCCGCGCCAAAGCCCTGTCGTTTTCGTTTGTAAGCGCATGCTCAATCCCGATTTCTTTTTTTAATTCAGAAAATTCGCCTGTCGTGCAGACTAATTGCGCAACCTTTTTTACGACAAAATCAAACTCCTTTCCGGAGGAAAGCCTCGGGACGGGTGTCTGTAGAAAATAAAACATATTGACGTTTGCGCTAACCTTCTGGCGTAAGAAATAATCAACAACAACGCTGTTCATCACACCAACCAAGTAACATAACTGTTTTAGGCTCGGCAAACGAACAATCGCCAGAGAATTGCCGCACACATACCCCGGCGGAATAACGGTTGAAATAAATGTTCTGTAATTCGTAGAGCTTGCGATAAGCCTATATGCCATCCAATACGCAGTGTGATAACGCTTCTCTTCCTTAAGGTTCGCCAATACGTCTTTCCCGTCTATCGTGTATCGCGGCCTTGGAGCTTCTTTCCATTGGTGCGTGAATTGTTCAATGTTCTTGCCTTCCAACATGGGAATGCCGGCAAGCTTTCCTGTTTTGAATAGATGGCTGTCGTTGCTCATGTGAAATCCGCTTTGCATGGAAAAGTTCCATCCATCATCAATTTTGCTACCCAGTAAAGGATTCTTGAGGAGTTTGTTAACAAGCGCGTAATCTCTATGCGTTTTAATTTCCAGAAGAGTGAATGAGTCTGGAGAAGACATCTTGACAAAATCCGTATCCATGATAGTCGGATTAGCTATCGCATTCTGCAAATCTTCCGCCGAATGCAGGAAGAACGCGCACGGAAACGACGAAGTCTTTCCGCCCTTTTGAAATACTAACAATATAGGTTTGTAGCTTGCGTGAACATCTGGAAAGATTGCATGCCCGCGATTTTCAAAAGAATAAAGCGCTTTTATCTGCGAATGCTCAAACAGCATCATCCGCAGCCCTTTCGCGCCCAAATCAGTGTATATTCCGCTTGGTATCACGAACCCTGCCATGCCGCCGTCCTTGAGCAGCTGGTGCGCGCGTTCGGTAAATATCTTGTAAAGGTCTATGTCGCCAGATACCATTCTTCCGTTCACTTCGGCGCTTTGCCAGCTATAATTCTGACGGAAAATCGTGGAATACATTTCATAATTTCCTAGATTATCTTTCCAAAGTTTCTTTACTATAGGTTTTTTCAGAAGTTCTTCCATTCTTTTTTTGGCTTCCTGCGTAGGCAGACTCTTGAACCCGGGATCGAATACTTCAAAAAATTCCTGCGAATTTGGCTTCCATTTTTCCCACGGCGGATTTCCAAGAACTATATCAAATCCGCCATTTTCAGCGACAAGCGGAAAATCCCTTTCAATTTTGAATGATATCTTTGTAGGAACGTCATTGTCCCAAACGAGAGAATTCCTTTCAATTATGTTAAGCTGGGGAAGCTGTTTGGGCGTGTTGACGGCTCTGAGGAAAAGATTAAGTTTTGCAAGCCTGACTGCGCGAGGGTCTAAATCAATGCCGTATATGCAGTTTTCCAGCACTTTGTCAAGAAAACTTGACGCATATGTTTCGCTGTGCGAATCAAGATGCGTTTGCATCAGGCTCTCGGATTTTTCGTTCCTGTTTTGCTCGTATCGCAAAAACCATTTCTTGAACTCTTCAAATGCCCTGACCAGAAACGTTCCGGAGCCGCAAGCAGGGTCCAAAACCCTTATTTTCAAAACTTCATCGGGCGTCTTGCATTTCTTCAGGCGTTCGCCGAGCGTGGAACTGGCCAGAAAGTCTACTAAAAATTCCGGGGTATAATAAATCCCGCTTTGTTTCCGCTTGTATATCTCCTCTTCAATGCCTTTCTTTTTGGCTGTGGCTTTCCATGATAGATAATTTTCGTATGCGTGCCCCAAAACGTCCGTGTTAATCAGGTCAAAACGGTATCCAAGTTTTGTCGTCGGGTGAACGTAAAACGACTCTAATACCGGAATAAACTCGTCGTTTTTAATTGACAGCCTGTCTATTTTGTCTTGGTCAAATATAGTGCTGTCGTATTTCTCGTGCATCTTGGCGAAAAACGGGCACAGGAAGTCCTTGTAAAACTGCACACGCATGTCGCCGTTCTTCCAGCGTTCCAAAACGTCGCGCAGTTTCCTGTCAGGGTCGCCGCCGCTGTCTTCAAGCATCCTGCAAAAAATTATCCTGTCAAGAATAGTCTGGACACAATAATCCACATACTCTTCCATGTCCTGCTCAATGCCAAACTTCATTGAATTCTGCTCTCTTATCGCTATGTTCAGCTTTTGCCTTGTTTTCACCAATTGCTCCGTCAGCATTTCCTCTATATCGGCGCTTTCTTTCCATTTTTTGTGTTTTTTGGAGTATTCGTCCAAGGCACTGCCGCCCTGCTCGTACGACAGCAACAATAGCCATTGCATGCATTCCGGATTTGTGAGACAGTCGTTTACGTCAAATTCAAACATCTCGGCATGCTCAGGTTCGTCAAAATAATCGGAATTAAAAACGCGCCACTTGATGAAATTCGTCAAAATCACCCATCGCGTGCCGCTGTTCTTTCCGTAATCTAAAGCCTGTTTTCTGTCATCCGGATTATCCAGTTTACTGGAGAATCTTTTTACTTCCATGTAAAATGAAGGCCGTAACTCGCCGCTCTTTCTGAATTGGTAGTCAACGCGCGTCGTCGTTAGCGCACCGCGAATCTTTTTCTGGGGAATGACGTTTTCGCTGAGCCATTCCCACCCAAGCGGCTCAAACAACGTTCTTATGAATTCTTCCGACCTTTTTTCAGGTTCATCATTCGACTTTAATTTACCGTATTTCTGCAACAGAAGAGTGATTCGCTCTTTGACAGTTCTTTCATTTGTCATGAGCTAATCTTACTCTCAATATTTAAAAAACAGATTATAGAGACGGCGTTGTTGCAAAATATGCGGATGCTGTAAATATAGGGGGTTAAACGTTAATTGTGCAACAAGGCTCCGACTAAACGGCGACCTCAAAAAGAGCCGTTACTTCTTCCCGTTCTTCCTCATCCAGTCTTCCGCCATCTTTATTCTCCTGCTGGCGGCGGGATGGCTGTACATCAGAATTTCCGCCCAAGCGGGCGGCTCGTGATCCTGCAGCGCGTTGTCCGCGAGGCGCTTTTCCGTTGATATCTGGGCCACGGGCTTGCGTATGTGGTCAAGGGCGAAGAGGTCGGCTGCGCTTTCCATTCTTCTGGAATAGAAGCTGGACAAGGGCATAAGCGCGAAGTCTATGAGTTCGTAGGCGAGCATGAAGAGCGGCAACGACGCTATGCTGTAGGGAGCAAAGCCAAGGGCCGGCGCGAATGCACGAAGCGCAGAGTCGCAGGCGTACAATACAGGGAATATGAGCGCGGTTTCCAGCAGGAATCCCTTCAGTATGTCGCGGTTCAGGTAGTGGCCGACTTCGTGGCCGATGACGGTTTCTATCTCGGACTTGGTGAAATTGCCCATGAGCGTGTCAAAAAGCACTATTCTTTTGGTGTGCCCGAAGCCCGTGAAAAGGGCGTTGGCCTTTACGGAACGCTGGCTCTCGTTTGCAATGAGCACGTTGCTTATTCCGTTGACCCCGAGCTTTTTGCATATCGCGAGTATCTTGCTCCTGTATTTTCTGTCCTTGAGAGGCGTAAGCTTGTAGAAAAACGGAAGGATAATCACAGGAGACGCATAGTCAAGGGCTGCCATGAGCGCAAGATATAGCGCCCCTGCAAGGAGCCACCACGGCTGGTACGATGACATGATGTAATACACGCCAGTTATCGCGGCAATGGAAAACGCATAGGAGACCGCAGAAGACTTTGCGTAGTCTTTTGCCCATGCGCCAAGCGTCTGCCTAGACAGTTTGTGCTTGTGCTCGTAGATGAAAGAGGAGTAGAACCTCAACGGCAGCTGAACCGCAGACAGTATTAGCGCAAAGCAAGCCGCATAGAGAGGCACTGCAATCCAGCCTTCAGGCAGGGTATTAAGCAGCAAACCGCTCCCGCCAAAATAGAGAAACAATGCAAGGAACGCCACGGGCACAAGAAAGCCGTTCAGCATGCCGTTGATTATTTTTGTTCTGGTATATATCTTGGCAGCCCTCCGCTTCCTCGGGTCAAACGAATACGGATATTTCATGTTAAGCCTCAGATGTAATTTTCAAAATGAATGCGCTTTTTGTCAAAGCCCATTTCTTCCAGAAGCTGCCTCACTTCTGTAACCATTTGCATAAGTCCGCATATATAGGCCTCGCAGCCCGGCTTCGCGTATTTCCTGATTGCGTCCTGCACATGCCCCTTCTCGCCCTTCCAAGCCTCGCGGCTCAGCACAGGAATGAACGTTACGTTCAATGATTGCGAGAATTTTTTCATCTCATCGGCGTAAAGTATTTCATCATGCGTCCTTGCGCCGAAAATCACGGTTGCGCTCCTGCTATAGCCCGTTTTGACAAGCTCGGGAATCATGCTCATGAACGGCGCTATGCCGGTTCCGGTGGCTATGAATACGGTGTCTTTTGACGCGTCTTTAAGCGTGAACAGCCCGAACGGCTGCGATATTTCAATCTTTTTTCCAGGCGAAAGGCCGCACAGGAAATTTGACATGAAGCCGTTCTCCACGCGTTTGACGCACAAACTGAGCTCGGCCTCGTCCGGATGCGAAGCCACGGAATAGGCGCGCTTGGCTTTCTCCCCGTTCTTATCGGCAAAGACGTATATCCATTGTCCGGGCTTGAACGTTATTTTTTCTTCCGGAACCAGCGAGATTATTTTTACGGTAGGCGAAGCATTTTTCACTTCGCGTACGGTAGCAAGAATAGTCTTCATGATATCACAAGCTGCGAATCAACTATTAATAAATGAAAGCATAGGATATACACTGAAGGACATATAATCACGCATTTAATAATGCCCTTTAGGATTACAAAGGCATTATTTGTATAAAAATCAAGGCTTTGGGCATAAAAAGGTGGTTTCTACGGAGATAGATAACGTTAACCAGATGGGTTATGATCAGGCCATAGTAGTTTTCTCGCCCGAAGGCCGCATGTATCAGGTGGAGTATGCGCGCAAGGCCGTTGAAAGGTCGCCTACCCTTGTCGGGGTCGTTTTCCAGAACGGCGTAGTCATAGCCGCAACAAAGACGCTCAGAAAACTCATAGTTCCGGAAAGCATAGAAAAGGTATCCAAGGTGGACAGCCACATAATCGCGGCTTCCTGCGGCATACTGTCCGATTCCCGCGTGCTTCTGGATTACGCCCGCGTCCGCTCGCAGGTCAACATGATAACCTACGACCAGCCGATAGAAGTGACGACCTTGGTCAAGGATATTTCAGACCGACTGCAAAAATTCACGCAGGTAGGCGGCATGAGGCCATTCGGCGTGTCCCTGCTCATCGCAGGTCAGGAAGAAGACTCTTACCATCTTTTTGAAACAGACCCTTCCGGCGCCTTCAGGGAATGGCGTGCCCAAGCCATAGGCCGTGGCAGCAAGAAGGCGAAGAAGTATCTGGTTGCGAATTACAAGAAAAAGATGACGAAAGAGCAGGCGCTGACGCTCGCGCTAAAATCCTTGAAAGAAGCCGAAGAGGAGCTTTCTCAGGAAACCGTGGAAATAGGCGTCATAGAAGACGGCAAGATATCCATAAACACTTCTGATCTGCTGCAAAGCATAAAGAAGTAATAGCAAAGAACATTAATTTTGGAACATGTTTATAACCCGCATATCGAAAACCACTTGGCTTGAGTGGGTGGATGAGGCGATGGAGACCCGTTTGAACGGTGCCTACGACGTTAAGAAAAATCAAGGGGAATAAGCGCATCAACAATCATGAGGGCTTTTTGGCATTTCCTGTTGTTTCCGCAACGCCCGCTTCTTTATCGTCATTTTCGCCACAGTAGCGGGTAGTTTACCTGATTAGTAGACGTTGGGTATTGTCCGATGCCAATTGACGGGCTCAATAATGCCGTAAACCACGGGATTACCACGCAGATAATCCCACGCCATGTCAAAATGAAGCGGTGCAGATTCTATGCCAGAGGAGGTTCACTCGTATCTCAGTGCTTCTACGGGGTTGAGCTTCGCGGCCTTGTATGCAGGATAGGTTCCGGATGCGATGCCTATCGCAGCCGCAAACAGAACGGCAAACAGCATGAGGGCGTAGTCAAGCTGGACTTTCATGGTTATCCCGACAAGGTTCTGCGCCGCGCCGGCTATTCCTGCGGTCGTGGCAAAGCCAATGGCGGTTCCTGCGACTCCGCCCAGCGTGCCGACCATGGCGGACTCTATCAGAAAAAGCATGATTATGTGGGAGTTTCTGGCGCCCACGGCCTTCAGCGTGCCTATTTCCCGCGTCCTTTCCATCACGCTCATGAGCATGGTGTTCATTATCCCAAAGGCCGCCACAAGCAGGGATATGCCCGCTATGCCGCTGAGCACTATGGACATCACGCCAAAGACGCCGTTTATCTGGCTTATGAGCTGCTTGGAAGTTATCGCGACGAACAGGTCTTCCCTGTGGATGGACGCGAGCTTGTCCTGTATTTCTTCTGCGGCTTTTTCAGGGTCGCCGAAAACCTTCGTGAATATGAACGATATCTCCTTGCCGTTGCCGGTTATGTCGCGCAGTGCCTCTATGGACATTATTACGGACGTGTCGTCCTGTTGGCTGCCCACGGGCTTAAGGACGCCGACCACGCTGACGTCCTTGTTGAGGATCACGATCTTGTTTCTGAGCTTCAGCTTTCCGTCAAACAGGTCCTCGGATATCCTGCCGCCTATGACGGCAGCGGACCTTTCCCCTTCCCGCATGAACCGGCCTTCCTGAATCTCGTAGTTCTGGACGTCCGAGAAGAACCTTGATGCCTGCGACGTGGGCACGCCGGTAACCGTGACCGTGGCTTTGGCGCCCTTGAAGTCGATTGGAATGCTCTTTATCAGTATGGGAATCGCTATGTCCACGCTTTTCAGGCGCCTTATTGCGTCAAGGTCCTGCTCGGTTAGCTGCCCTGCCGATCCTACCGGCGGGCCGAAGCTTCTCGTCATCTTCGGCGAAACGATGACCTTGTCAGAGCCGAGCTTCTCAAGCTGGTCCGATACCGCGAAGGTGAGGGAGTTGCCTATCGTTATCAGCGCCACCACCGCGGCTATGCCGATGGTGATGCCGGTTATTGTAAGCAGGCTTCTTGCCTTCCTGTGAGAAACGTTTTTCAGGGCTATTGAAAACAGCTTTAGTATCATTTCTTTCGCCTTCTCAGCGGAAGGATGACAAACTTGGCCAGTGCCGCGGCGATTATGGCGTATGCGGCGTACATGAGCAGCGGGGTGCCGGCGCTGCCTTCAACAGGAGGCGCGACTTTTATGTAAACGATGTCGCCGGCCGTATGTACCCTGTCGTCCTTGTCCTTGTATTCAAAATCCACGTTCACGGGGTAGATGCCAGCCGTCACGTTGCCAACGTCAATGTCAAAATCCATGGAATCGAAATCATCCGGGCCAAGGTTGCCAACGTATATGCTGCTTCTCCTTATCTCGCCTGCTGGCGTCTTTGCGCGGGCTATGACGTAGTATGCCATTCCCGATGCCGCGTTGGCAACGTCCACGGTAAGCGTGGTCTTGCCTCCGGCAGCCGGCTGGGGGATCGCGTCCACGAAAAGCGCCCGCAGGTCCGATTGGTTCTTCGACTTTTCCACTGCCACGGTGAAATTCTTGACGAACCTTCCCGTGCCGCCCAAGGAATAATAGAACTTGACATTGGCAAGGCCGTCCGGAGCGTCGGCATCCACCGCAAAGCGGTATTCAAGAAGCACGTCTGCGCCCGAGTCAATGAGCCCGTAATTCTTCGTCCCGTTTTCCAGAAGCTTCAGCGGATATTCAGGCTCAAGCGTGAACACGGCGTTTTTCGCGCCGTTTCCGCCCACGTTTTCGGCCTTGATCCACAGGGTCAGGAACTTCCCCGGCTCCACAGGAAATGGCGAATATTTTGCAATTTCCACTTTCAGAAGGGGGTCCTGAATGCTTATGCTGGCAGCCGCAGAAACGTACGCCAAAAGAACGAACAGAGCCGCGATTTTTTTCATTTTACGATTTTCCCGTCCTTTATCCTTATTATCCTGTTCGCGTACTTGGCGATGTGAATGTCATGTGTAACAACGATAACAGTCCTGCCTTGTTTGTTCAGGGATTTAAAAATATCCATTATCTTCTTTCCGTTCACGCTATCAAGATTTCCAGTCGGTTCGTCCGCAACGATTATTTTCGGATCGTTGATAAGCGCCCTGGCTATGGCAACCCTTTGCCGCTCCCCGCCTGAAAGCTGTGAAGGCATGTGATTCATCCTTTCCCCGAGTCCCACGCTTTTCACAAGGCGCCCCGCGTCTTCCTGCCTGTCCACGCCGGCAAAATAAGACGGTATGAGGACGTTTTCCATAACGCTGAGCCTAGGTATAAGATTGAACGTCTGGAAGACAAACCCTATTGTGTCCCCGCGCAGCCCGGCAAGCTCGTTGTCGCCCATGCCATGGACGTCTTTTCCGAATATTCTTACCGCGCCTTGCGTCGGCCTGTCAAGGGCACCCACTATGTGAAGGAGAGTGCTTTTGCCAGAGCCCGAGCTGCCCATTATCGAAACGAACTCGCCTTCATTTATGTCCAAAGAAACGCCGTCAAGGGCGCGCACTTCGGCGTCTCCAAGCGTGTAACTCTTCACGACGTTCCGAAGCTCAATTGCGCGCATCAAATCACTGTCATTATCATATTGTATATCGACGGAACTTGGTATATGTAAAGAACATTATAAAAAATATGCCAGCAGGAAGTTCTTTACTATTATTTAAAGACTGTTTTTTAAATAAGCGCTATGAAAGTCAGTGTCGTTGAAGATGATAAGGAAAAGATGAAGATAGAGCTTGACGACCTGACTTTTGCAAATCTTCTGAACGAGAACCTCTGGAAGCAGAAAGTGGACTATTCCGCGTGCAACGTCAGCCACCCATACCTTTCCAATCCCGTTGTGACCGTGAAGGCCAAGAACCCGAAGAAGGCCGTCCTTGACGCCGCCGAACAGGCTCTCGCTGATGCGAAAGAGCTCAGAAAGCAGCTGGCACGGGCTTAAAGCTAATTTTTAAGAAGGCTTCTCTCTTGAGATTTGAATGCATGATTCCGAAATATTGAAAATATTTTATAACTCTTTCAGGCACTCGCAGGGGTTTCTGGAACTGGAGGGTGCAATATTTGAATGGCTGGCAGGTGAGGGCTATCTTCACGGTTTGCTGGAAGAGTCGCCGGAAGGATATGGAAAACTTTCGATGCCAAAGGGCCATATACAAAGTAATCCTGAAGCTGTCAACAGCAGATTCCGGGAAGCATGGAATAAGATGTATAGAAAAAAAGGCTTCCGATATGGCGGGTTTTCTCCAAGAGAAATAGTGGCGTCTGTACTGACAACGGGAATTATAAACGCCGATTTGAATTATCAGGCAAAGAACAGGGCGAATAGAGAGGGAAGCGGATGCCCTGATAGTTATCAGGATCCGCACGCAAGTTTCCTTAGAAGATACGCATTGACAGGTGTGGACGCGGGCCATCCGGCATTCAATGCCATGTATGCCAAAGTCAAGGAAATCGCGCTGTTTGGAGGCAGCACTGCGAATCTTCCGAGGCTTGCAACCGCGTGGGAGCGCAATCATCCCGGCGAGCTGTTCCTGCCGCAAGGCTTCTACAGTATGGCAACTCCAAGCACGGCGCCCACCGCGTAGCCTATGCCTGCGGCAAGCATGCCTATGAGCGCCATTTCAAAGCCGCTTTTTATCCAGTTGCCTATGGTCATCTTCGCCTTTACCGCGCCTGCTGCAAACAGAGTAACGGTGGATATGATTACCGAAGCGGTTATGGCGTCGTTTATGCCAAGCGAGAGGAAAGGCGCGAGCGGTATCAGCGAACCGATGACCGCGGCAATGCCCACGACCCATGCGCTCTTGACGGGATTGTCGTAGTTGCGCAATGACGCGTGCTTTTCATGCAGAATGGCTTCGTATGCCATCTTTTTGCTGGACGACACCTTTCTGACGATGTCGTTAAGGAGCTTTCCCCGGAAGCCCTTGGCAGAATAGAAGCCCCGTACCATGTCGTTGAGCCTGTGAGCGGACTTCATGTGCGCCATGCTTTTTTCTATTTCGCCCTTGTAATAATCAACAGACGCCTTGGATGAGGTGTACGCCACCGCAGCCATGGAAATTGATTCCGCAAACGTGGCGGCAAGCCCGGCGATTATGACAATGCGCGAATCATTCGTTGCCGTTGCAACGCCAAGTATTATGCCAAGAACGTTCACAAGCCCGTCCTGCCCGCCGAGTATGGAATCGCGCAGGTCCGTGTGCCCGTCAATCTTCATGGTAATTATTGGAGCAGGCTGGTTAATAAAGAATGCTGCGGTTGGCAACTCGTCTCGGAAACTTTACGAGCTTACGGATAACTATAGTCATTTAAAGATATAGTCTATAATTAGCCTATTATTAGGTAATCGATATTGATATTTATGCCGGAAAGCCAAATAGTAGCCATGAAGGGAGAAAAGACGAAGGTTACAAGAGCCAACAGCAAGAGTTATTCCCTTCGCACTACGGTTCCTAAGGGAATTTCCGGTCATTTGGAGCTGAAGGAAGGCGATGCAGTTCTATGGACGTTGAGGCCGGATACGGACAAGAAGGGCGATTTTGTTGCTATTCTAAAAAGGCTCAACGCAGAGAAGAAAAAGTGATATTATGCCGAAAATCCTGAGCGTGAAAAAGTTAGAAGGAGCGGTTGAAGCAGAGGGCGTTGTCAACAGCCTGTTGCAAGGAGACACTTTAGAGGCCCTGAGGAAACTCCCGGACGAATGCGTGGATCTCGGCATAACCTCGCCGCCGTATAATAAAGGGGAAAAGCAGAAGGGATGGCTTGTCAAGAACGTAACTTACGATGCCTATTCCGACAAGAAGACGGAAGAGGAATACCAGCAGAACCAGATAGACGTATTAAACGAAATATTCAGGGTGACGAAAGCCGGAGGCTCTTTTTTTTACAATCATAAAAACCGGTGGGAAAAGGGAACGATGCACCATCCGTTCCAGTGGTTGATAAAAACGGACTGGACTATAAAGCAGGAGATTGTCTGGGACAGGATGATTGCCGCCAACATAAGGGGATGGAGATTCTGGCAGGTTGACGAAAAAATTTACTGGCTGTATAAGCCGAAAGGGGCTGACAAAATAGGGGAAGAGCTGGAATCAAGGCACGCCATGCTTAGTTCCATATGGAGATTTCCGCCAGAAAGGGGCAGCGAACACCCGGCGCCTTTTCCTATCATACTGCCGGCAAGGATAATATTCTCGGTTTTGAACGGAAAAAAAGGGGTTGTTTTGGACCCGTACAGCGGTTCCGGCACCACTTGCGCGGCCGCAAAGCTGTTGAATTGCGATTACATAGGGATAGACATATCGGAAAAATACTGCAAGATGGCAAGCAACAGGCTGTTAGATTGCGAAAAAGAAAGATACAAGCTGAGCGAAGAGGTGCAAAGGCACATTACCGTCAAGTCTTTTTCAGACAGGAAGAAAAACGGCGAGAACACCGGAAGATTCAAAAAATCTTCCCAGAAGAGCCTGAAGGCACTAAACTGATTTTTTGAGAGAAAAGACAAAGTCATAGAATTTTTTCGTAAATTCGCTCTTGTGTTCTGCCAGTGCCTTCTTGTTAAGATACACGGATTTTATGTTTGCGCACGCGCTATAATCCGCAAAATTGAAGATTGCGCTTCTCAAATAGCGGCCTTCCACGTCCCCGCTCGGGAAATGTTTTTTCAGTTGCCTTTCGAGTTTATTCGCAAAATGCTCAAATGCAAACGGAAACTCTATGATGAATAATAACTTCCTGTCAACGAATCCGCTTACGAGCATGTTAGGATTTTCTTTTTTGTCCTTTTCAAATCTGGCAAACGTATAATCCGTGAAATTTCCGCCGCCATTGTGCTTTCTTGGGTTCTTTATCTTCGTGTTATTTTCGGTGTCAATGTTCTGGGGCTTGACTTCGCAAGGGATTTTCTTATTGCCGGCGACTTTATACCCGTCGTATCCTAGTTTCCTGTCCGTGGAACTATAACCCGCCAGCGCAAGAGTTATTTTTTCCCTTAACGTGGACGAGTTCTTGTCGTTCATGTATACGCCAAGGAGATTGACAAACAAAGCCGTAATGATTTCCTTGCTCTGGTTATCGATGTAATTTTTCGCTTCCTCGCTGCTCTTCGTGGCAAAAAGTATGATAGTACGCAGAAGGCCTTCATCCATGAGATGTATTTGATTTGATAGAAATATATAAAGCGCAGGCCGGGAGTGCGGATTAAAGGCGTCTGGGACGACAGAAGAGTTTAGCAAGGGCTAACGCGTCACTTCTGCTCACGCCAGACCTTCATGCACTTGGTGCAGCGGAAGAATTGCGTGGGCGGCTCGTCGTCGCCCTTGGTCTGCTGCATCCACCAGTACGCCTTCTTGTTGCCGCACTTCTCGCAGTTGGCGTTCGTTATCGGCATCGAGGAAACGTCCTTCTCTATGACTATGACCTTCTTTTCGGGCTTTGCCATTTCCGTTATCTTTACGGCTTTCACGGGCTTCTTCATCACCGCTCCGCACGAGCGGCACTTGAGTTGCGTGGATGTCTTGCTTTTTTCCGGAAGCATGATGGAGCCGCACTTGCCGCAGAATTCAATGGCGCTTTTCCCCGGGGCTTTTTCTGTCATCATCCATTCGGATGGGGGAGTAACTTTATATATTCTCTGTGGGATTAAAATGGGAATGGGTGGGAATATGCGGGACTTCAACATAGTGAAGATAGACTCCAAGGGAAGGATGATAATTCCGTTCCAGCTCCGCGATTACCTGCGGCTTCGGGAAGGCACGCAGGTAATAATAACAAACAACGAGAACAAGGAGCTGAAGATAATCCCGCTCCTCGATTCCACCGTCTACATAGAAATCATATTCATAGACGAGCCGGCGTCTCTGATGAAAATAATAGACGTGATGGCAAGGAACAAGATGGACATACTCATGAGCACGAGCAAGACCATAGAGCGCAGGAAGCTCGCGGAATGGAACGCGATAGCGGACGCGGCGTCTTCGAATCTTGCAAAGCTTGAGGCGGATATGATTGCCCTTAAGGGGATAAAGAAGTTCAGGGTTGACACTAAAATTTAGGATCCTCCGGAAATGGCAGGCGAGAGTCGCTGTACAGAAGCGTTGCTGAACAAGAAGGAAATGCCAAAAAGCATTCGCCAATCTTGATGCGCAGATTACCGTTGGTCTTCCTTTCTGGCGTAACACCATTCAGTTTGCAGTCCTAATCCGCCAGTATCCAAGCGTGCTGAAGCGTGCGACTTCCACTATCTCTAAAGAATCAGTTATTATGCATACTTGGATATCTTAAAGTCGGATATCTCTTCAATTTTTTCAAGCCTTTTCGTCATCCTTTGTAGGTACGAGTGGTTCATGTGAACGAGCGCGTTCCAGCGCACTGAGCCGGTGCCTGTCTTGCTTTCGCTGCGGAGTATGTCCGCCTTGGCGTCAGCCAGCGTCTTTACAGCCTTCCTAAAGCCCGAAGAAAAGTCCGTGAATACTATATCCACGCTGGTGTTTGCCCTGCGCATAGTCACCGGTGAAATTACAAGCTCCCTCTTCCCGGCCGTCTCAAGCACGAGTTCGTCGCCGTATCTCATGTCAACAAGGTTCCGTATTTCCATCGGGAGAGAAACCCTCCCTTTTGTGTCAACCTTGGTCTTGTAAAATCGCATGATTATTCATCATAATGCAAGAATATAAGATACAGCTAAGAACTTTATCTGAGTATTTTCGTAAAATAGGCTGTTTTTGGGCGTTTTTCCGCTTAATTATTGTGATTTTTTTAATACTCTTATAAAAAGGACAAAACTTTTAATCCTTTTTCGTGGTAGTAATAAATATTGTTAATTTTTGGGTAAGCGTGACTTCCACGCAACAGCGAAGATTAACGGTATATAATCGGAAAGAACCATGCTCGGCAATTACATAGAAAAGGACGGCGAAACGCAGAGGGTATACGACGCAACTCTCGTGGGCGCAGCCGGCATGAAGTCGCTGGGAAACTCTTTGGCTGCCCGGATAGTCGCGGAACTCGCAAGGCAGCCGCAGTGTGCAATGGACGTTGCCCGCAATCTCAAGGAAAACGAGCAGAAGATATATTACCATCTCCGCAGCTTGGAGAAGGCCAGCATCGTGGAAAAAATCGGCGAGGAAAACTGTTCGTCACGTTCCATCTTTTTGAGCCGTCGCCGCAGGCGATAGATTTTTTGAGAAGGCACGAGCCTGACGTGGTATTCATGTCAAAGGACGAATACGAGGTCGCGATGGAGGAGTTTGACATATTCAGCATGGACTCGCTGTTCGTTGTGATGAAAGGCGAGGAAGGGTGCTCTATATTCTGCCGCGGCGACATGGCTTCATACGAAGGCTACAGGTCCGAGCGCGTGGATTTCACAAGCTCCGAGAATTGTTTCGTCGCGGGCTTCATATACGGTTATCTTTTGGGATGGCCCCTTAACAAGACGGCAAGGCTTGCCAACACCCTGTGCGCAATAGGCGGCACGGAATACGGCAGCAGGCGGAAAGTCCCGACAAAAGAAGAGATGCAGAAGATAATGGGATTCGTTGCTGCCCGCTGAAAGTTTGTATAGCCAATTTCTTCGCTCGCGGCAACGCTTTGTATTCATACAACCGCTGTGTCAAAAAGCGGCGGTATCGAAAATCATATACCCAATATTTTAAAAAGCAGCGACCTTGGATATCCCATGAGCGGCAGCGCCGCAACCGCCTTACCTTCCACGCTAACTATGCAGTTTTTGTCGCCTGCCATGTCAGGTCTTGGATTGTTGTCGCCTTTTGTGACAAGAGGCTCCACTGACACGAGCCTGTGTATGATTGTCGCCTTCGTTGATATGCCCTCAAAGCATCCGTTCAGTGGATGGTAAACTATGACATCGCCCTTCTTCAGGTCATTCGTCTTCATGACGATGACCATGTCGCCCACATAAAGCCCTTTCCTGTAAGGAAATGAAAGGAAGTCTTCCTTTGTTATATTCAGGGCCGAATATTTGGCGTTGTTTGCGTCCCACCAGTCGGCGAAATCCGCAGAGTGTTCCATGGACGGCGTAACCACGGACGTCACTGGCACCGTAGTCCCAAAGAGAAATCCCACGGCCTGATAGGCTGCGAGTGCAATTATGACTGCCAGCGCCAGTTCCGCGATTTCTTTTTTCATCCCCATCTAATCACGCGCCACGTCAAGGATTGCGCCGTGCAGGGTCTTCGTGGCTGCCACATAGTTCGCAAGATACGGCGTCCATTTCTCGCCGTTGAGGCCGGTCACCAAGCCGCCCGCTTCTTCCACAAGCAATGCAGGCGCTATGTCCCACGGCTTCTCATTGAGCATCAGCGAGCCGTCCACCTTCCCGGAGGCTATCCACGCCAGCTGCACCATGGCAGAGCCGGGTATCCGAAAATCGTGGTGAAATTTTTCAGCCAACTTGTCAAATTTCTTTCGCACGAACGGGTCGCCTATCCCCCAGAAGCCGCCGAACGCCACCATGAAGTTCTCTTTGCGCGATGAAACCCTTATTTTTTTCCTGTTAAGGAACGCACCCTTCCCCTTCTCCGCGGTGTAAAGCTCCCTGTCGCACGGTATGTAAATCACCGAGAGCACAATTTCTCCTTTCCTTTCCAGCGCTATGCCAACCCCGAAGAGCGGCACCTCAACGACAAAATTATGCGTCCCGTCCAGCGGGTCAATTATCCACTTGCTCTCGGACGAGCCGCTTTCGCCGGATTCCTCGGCAAGCACAGCGTGTTCCGGGAATACCTTTCTTATCGTTGATATTATGACTTTTTCCGCGTCAAAGTCCGCCTGCGTTGCGAAGTCGCGGGCGCTCTTGTAATGCAGCTTGTTTATATTGCCGTAATATTTCATGAGAATCCTGCCTGCTGCGCGGGCGGCTTTCACGGCAACTTCCATCTCCTTTGACATTATTATAGACGGCATCGCAGGCTTAAAAAGAAAGCCGCGGCTTGGGCATGGCGTATTGCGAAAGCATAAATTCCCCGGCGGCTTTCCTTGTCATTTTAGGCAAAGATGGGGCATGAATAATTTTAAAAACTATTAACCTATTTAATCAGTGATCACAATGGACGAAAAACTTCTTCAGGGCATCAAGGACGCCGAGGCAAGGGCGGCCGAGATTATAAGGAATGCCGAGAGCGACAGGGAGAAGACTATTTCTAATGCTAGGAAGGAAGCTGACAGGCTCTTTGCAAAGGAAATCTCCGAATACGGGAAGGAGATGCAGAAATACGCCGAGTCCGAGAAAATCAAGACAGAGGAGCGGAAAAAGGCGATAAACGCCGAAAAGGCGAAGGCCTTCAAGGCGATAGCGAAAGCCGCGGAAGAGAATGCAGAGAAGGCCGTGGAATGCGTTGCCGAAGAATTCGAGAAAATCATAAAAGGCTGAATATTCAAGGGTCGTCAATTTTATGTTCCGTCCGGAAAAGATGAGCAAGGTAACCATAGCCGCGCCCAAGGCTTGCATGGAAAAAGTGATAGGCATACTCTACGATTTCAACGCGCTCCACATAGAGGATTACACCGACAAGGAACTGCCGGCGGGTTCCCCTCTTTCGGACGCTGAGAAGGCTTCCGAACTGCTTCTGGACGTGAGCGCGATAAAATCCGTGCTCGGGCGTTGGATGCCTTCATATGCAGTCAAAGCAGGGGACGTTTCTCTTGGCGAAGCCGAGCGTGTGATAAAGGGCGTCAGGGAGAAAGCGTCCAAGCTTTACGGGCGGATGAAGGCTTTGGAAGACGAGGAAGCCGAGCTTGGAAGGGAGGAGAAGACCCTTGCGTTTTTGAAGGAAGCGGGAATCAGCAGCTTTGGCCAGCTTAGCGGCTACGAGACGCTTGAGATGGCGTGCGGCTACTTGAGAAGGCCTGTAAGCCTGAAAGAGGCGATAGTGTTCAGTCCGAACAGGGAAAAAGCCCCGGCAGTCATATTCTACAGGAAAGGCGACGAGCAGACAAAAAAGGCCGTGATGGAAAGCCTCGTTGAGGAAAGAATAGAGGCCGGGGGAAACAGGGAAGTCTCCTCGTCGCTGCGCAAAGCCTTAGGAAGAAAAAAGGAGATATTAGCGCAGAAGCAGGGAATAGAGGGCGAGATGAAGACGCTTGCCGGCTCGGCGGAAAGCATCCTTGGAATAGAAACGGCCCTGTCGGAACGGCTGAAGAAAAGCGAGGCGCCTTTGAAATTCGCTGTAAGCAGCAACGCTTTCGTGGTGCAGGGCTGGGTGCCCGAGAAGAATGTGGCAATGCTTGAGGAAAAGGTAAAGGGCCTTACGAAAGAGGCGTACATGCACGCTGAAGAGGACGAGAATGCCCCAACCAAGCTCAACAACCCGAAGGTTGCAAAGCCCTTTGAGTTCTTCCTTGACCTTTATTCGTTGCCCCGCTACAACGAAATAGACCCGACGTGGTTCATATTCTTGTCATTCCCCATTTTCTACGGCTTCATGCTCGGCGACATGGGCTACGGTCTTGTGATACTTGCGCTCTCGCTCGCGCTGCGCCCGAGGCTCAAGAATATACGGGCGCTGATAGACATTTCCATAATATCCGCCGTCTCCACGATAATATTCGGCTTCATATTCGGGGAGTTTTTCGGCGCCGAAGAAATCTTTGGCAATCACCTGACGGTGTACTTTCACAGGATAGAGCAAGTCAGCCAGCTCATACTTGCTTCGGCGCTGATTGGACTTGTGCACATAAACGCAGGTTTCATACTTGGCTTTATCAACGAAAAGCGCCACCACGGCTGGACAAAGGCGATACTTGCCAAAGGGTCGTGGCTCCTGCTGGAAGCGGGCGCCACCATGGCGGCGCTGTCAATGCTCGGCTACGCAAACACTGGCATAATGGCGCCGGTTGCAGTCATGATAGTCTCTGTTGTAATGATTTTGAAGGGAGAAGGAATCGCGGGCGTGTTTGAAGTCCCTGCACTGCTTGCCAACGTGCTCTCTTATGCGCGTTTGGCAGCCATAGGGCTCGCTTCCGCATCGCTTGCCATCGTGGTCAACGACATGGCCGGCCCTCTGTTCCAAGGCGGGATTGTTATGTCGGTATTGGGAGTTGTCGTGCTGGTCATAGGGCACTCCATAAACATGGCAATGGGCATAATGGACGCTTTCCTGCAATCAATGAGGCTTCATTACGTTGAAGCTTTCGGAAAGTTCTACAAGGGCTCAGGCAAGCCCTACATGCCTTTTGGGGGCGGCAAAGAGGATAAATAATGCTCATGACTATAGTGAAAGGATATAATATGAAGGCATTTAGTGCCTTTCGCATATAGCACGGGCATTTAATATCTCTAATATTTATGCCCGATGTTATATAACTAAAAGAGGTGTATTTGAATGGCAGTGGAAGGAATGACAGCATTGGGTGCAGGATTGGCCATAGGGCTTACGGCCATGGCAGCGGCTTATGCGGAAAAGGAGATAGGGGCCGCTGCGGTGGGCGCAATGGCGGAAAAGGAGCAGCTCTTTACCAAGGGCCTTATTCTGACCGTAATACCGGAAACTCTGGTAATATTCGGCTTGGTAGTGGCTTTGCAGATATTGGCGTAAATTTTATTTTTTTACGCTTTCGAATCCGTTTGGTGCTATATAAATGGGAATTGAAGAGATGGCTTCGGGAATACTGGGCGAGGCGGAAAAGAAAGCCCAAGCCATACGTCAGTCTGCCCGCGAGGAAGAACGCGCGGTAGCCGATGAGGAGAAAAAAAAAGCAAAATTGGAAAAGGAAATAATAAGGAACAGGACTGACGCCGATATAGCGCGCCTAGAAACCAGGGAAATAGCCTCGGCCCGCATCATGATGAAAAAACAGGTGCTGGATGAGAAGAAAAAGGCAATAGATTCGGTATACGACAACTTCTTCTCCGAGATGGACAAGGAAATAGGCAGGGAGGATCTTCTCGCCACGCTTTTTGAAGCCGGCAAGGCCAAGCTCGGTGGCGCGGATAGGATTTACGTTAATGCAAAAGACGCTGGCGCGGCGAAGAAGCTTTGCAAGGACGTCCGCGCGAAGAACATGGACGGTGGCGTGATACTGGAAAAAGGCAGCGAGTCCGTGGACCTGAGCATGGAAACGCTGCGCAGTTTGCTCAGGCAACGGACGCTCAAGGGCGTCTCTAACGCGCTTTTTGGTGATTGAATGGAAACGCATTCGTATGCGGTCGCGCGGGCAGGAGTCATGAGGTCGTTCCTCCTTTCAAGGGAGGACTACGCCAAGATGAAAAGGATGGGGTTGCACGAGATGATACGTTCGCTGGAAACCGGCCAATACGGCGCGGAAATAGCAAGCTTAGGCGCGCTTTACAAGGGAGCTGAGCTGATAAACATGGCGCTGAATGCCAGCATAGCCGGCGCTGTGAACAAGCTGATACGCATAGCGAACAAGAAGAGCGCAAGGAACGTCATATCGCTTTATGCCGACAAGTGGGTGTACGCCAACCTGAAGCTCGTGGCAAGGAAGGTCGTGAACGGCCTTTCAGACGAGGACATGAAATACGGAATAGTGCCCGTGACTCCGACTACGCTCGCCTTTTGCACAAGGTCGGCAAAAAGCGCAGAATCCGCATGCAGCGCCATAGCAAGAATAACGGGCATCAAGGCAGAGGTTATATCAAGACATATAAGGGAAAAAGATACGGCTTCCCTAGAAAACGAGATAGACAGGCATTACTACGCAAGGCTTGCAAGGCTTGCCGGCGCAAGCAAGGATGTAAAAAAATTCTTCTCTTTGATGAGCGAACTTATCAATGTCAGGAACATAATGCGCATGAAGCATCATGGCATGCCGGCTGAAGCGATATCAAAGTTCATTATAGGCGCGCCTTCGGCTCTGGCTTCCAAGCTGCTTCAGCATGATTACAACGCGGCGCTTGCCCTTCTTGAAAAAAACAACGCGGCGCTTGCCCAAGGGGTAAGGGCAAAAAGAACGCAGCTGGAAAACAACGCAGAGAGGATGCTGTTAAGGAGCGCGGCTGCAATGATGCGCAGGCAGCCGCTCTCCGTATCGCCGGTTTTCGGTTACATGATAAGAAAAGAAGCCGAGGTAAGGAACATACGGCTCTTGGTCAACGCCAAGATGACGGGCCTTTCAGAAAGTTTTGTTGAGGAGACTCTGGTGGAATAAATGAACATATCGGTAATAGGTGACGAGCATTTTGTGGCGGGCTTCAACATAGCCGGCATAAGCAGGGCGCGCGTCGTGGACAAGGACAGCGCAGGCAAGGCCGTTGAGGACGCGGTAGCCGCAGATAATGCCGTGGTGATAACAAATAAAACCGTTTACGACATGCTTAATCCAAGGATGAGGGAAATCGTGAACACTACAGTGAAGCCGACCTTCGTCATACTGTCGCACGACGTCGGCGCGGAAGAGAACCTTAGGATGATGATAAAACGTTCACTGGGAATAGACCTGTGGAAGATAGAAGGAAAGGAAACTACAGTGTCTAAAGTCTCTCACAATAAAGACGTAACATTGAGGGAAAGGAAAGAAGGCAATACATTAATATTTGAGGGAACATACGTTGAGGTTACAAAAAAGAGCAAAGAACTACAGTTAAAAGGCATTCCTGTATCAGATCCAGAAAATCCCAAAAACTTACTTGATACTTGGGTTATAACCGTTAAAGACGTAGTAGGAGTTTAAATTTGGATATTTTTGTCGAATTAACTGTGGAAATAAGAAAAAGGATGTGATCAAATGGCAACAATACATAGAGTATCCGGTCCGGTGGTTACGGCCGAAGGGCTGGACGCAAGGATGTACGACGTCGTGCGGGTGGGAAAAGAAAAGCTCGTGGGCGAGGTTATAGAGATAAACGGCAACAGGGCCGTGATACAGGTCTACGAGGACACGTCCGGCATCGCGCCGGGCGAACCGGTAGAAACGACGGGAATGCCGCTCATGGTGGAACTTGGACCCGGAATACTCAACAATATTTACGATGGCATTCAAAGGCCGCTGCCCGAATTGCAGAAGGTCATGGGCGACTTTATAAAAAGAGGCGCGACAGTCAGTTCGTTGGACAGAAAGAAGAAGTGGAAATTCGTTCCGTCCGTGAAGAAAGGGCAGGAAGTTGGAGAAGGCGAAATTCTCGGCACTGTCAAGGAAACAAACACCATAGAGCACAGGGTGCTTTCGCCTTTTGCCGGCAAGGTTGAAGAAATAAAGGAAGGCTCGTACACCGTTGAAGAGACCGTTGCCAAAATCGGCGAGAAGGAAATTTCTTTGATGCAGCGCTGGCCCATCCGTGCCGCGCGAAGGGTCAAGGAAAAGCTCGTGCCGGACACCCCGCTGATAACAGGCATAAGGATACTTGATTCGCTTTTCCCGCTGGCCAAGGGCGGGACTGCATCTATACCGGGGCCGTTCGGCGCCGGAAAAACAGTGACCCAGCAGAGTCTTGCCAAGTGGAGCGATGCCGACATAATAGTTTACGTCGGATGCGGCGAGCGGGGAAACGAGATGACTGAAGTTCTCGTTGAATTCCCGCAGTTGATAGACCCGAAGTCCGGCAATCCGCTCATGGAGAGGACGACGCTGATAGCCAACACAAGCAATATGCCGGTGGCTGCAAGGGAGGCTTCCATTTACACGGGCATAACCATAGCCGAATATTACAGGGACATGGGCTATGACGTGGCTGTGATGGCGGACTCCACGTCGCGATGGGCGGAAGCCATGCGAGAAATCTCTTCAAGAATGGAGGAAATGCCCGGCGAGGAAGGGTATCCCGCTTACCTGTCTGCAAGGCTCTCTGAATTCTATGAGCGCGCAGGAAAAGCCGTGCTGCTTAACGGCGGCATGGGATCCATAAGCATAATCGGCGCCGTGTCGCCGCCGGGCGGCGACTTCTCGGAGCCCGTGACCCAGTCAACGCAAAGGATAACCAAGGCGTTCTGGGCTCTGGATGCTGCGCTTGCGAACAGGCGGCACTTCCCTTCCATAAACTGGACAACCTCTTACAGCCAGTACGAAAGCTCGCTTGCGTCTTGGTACAACGAAAACGTCGCGCCTGAATGGAGCGCCGTCATAGGCAAAATAAAAAGGATACTTGCCGAGGAGCAAAGGCTGCAGGAAATCGTCCAGTTAATCGGCTCGGACGCGCTGCCGGAGAAAGAGCAGATGACCATGGAAATCGCTAGGGTCATAAGGGAGTTCTTCCTGCAACAGAACGCTTTCCACGACGTAGACAGCTATTGCGCCCCGGCCAAGAGCATGAGGATACTCCAGTCAATACTTATGTTTGACGAAAAAGCCCGTGCCGCAATAGAAGCCGGCATTAGCGCAAGGGACATACTGTCGGTGAAGTCCCGCGGCAGGATAGCCGACGCCAAATTCTACAAGGAGTACGCTAAGATATTGGACGAGGCCGATGCCGGCATAGAGAATGAAATAAGCGAGATGGTGAGGAAAAATGCTGCTTAAGGACTACAAGACGATCAACAGGATAGCAGGGCCGCTGATTTTCGTGGAAAAAACGCACGAGGTCGGCTACGGCGAACTCGTGAACATAACCCTGCCAAACGGCGAGAAGCGCCTCGGCCAGGTGCTGGACACGTCAAAGGACGCGGTCACCGTGCAGGTTTTTGAAGGGACGACCGGCATGGATAGGGGCGCATCGGTGCGCTTCCTTGGCGACGTTATAAAGGCCAAGGTCAGCGAGGATATGCTGGGACGCGTGCTTGACGGCTTTGGCAATCCCATTGACGGCGGCCCCGAGATAATTCCCGAGGATGAGATAGAAGTAACAGGAGCTGCCATGAATCCTTACTCCCGGGCGTCTCCTCAGGATTTCATACAAACAGGCATATCCACGATAGACGGCATGAACACGCTGGTAAGGGGGCAGAAGCTTCCCATATTCTCTGGCGCAGGGCTGCCGCACAACGACATAGCCCTGCAGATAGCAAGGCAGGCAAAAGTCGTTGGCAAGGAGGAGAACTTCGCAATAGTCTTTGCCGCAATGGGCATAACAAGCGAGGAATCGAGGAAGTTCATGAAAAGCTTTGAGGAAACCGGCGCAATAGAGCGCGCCATAGTATTCCTCAACCTTGCGGACGACCCGGCGACCGAGCGGCTCATAACCCCGAGAATGGCGCTGACTGCAGCGGAATATCTCGCGTACAAGAAGGACATGCACGTGCTGGTGATACTTACGGATATGACGAATTACTGCGAGGCGCTGCGGCAGATTTCCTCGGCAAGAAACGAGATTCCTGCAAGGCGTGGCTATCCTGGATATATGTACACGGACCTTGCATCCATATACGAGCGCGCAGGCATCATCAAGGGCAGGAAAGGAAGCATAACGCAGCTGCCTATACTGACGATGCCTGGCGACGACAAGACGCATCCTATACCAGATCTTACCGGCTACATAACCGAGGGCCAGATACAGCTTGGCCGGGACCTTAGCAGGAAGGGCATATTCCCGCCAATAGATGTGATGCCGTGCCTCTCAAGGCTCATGAACCTTGGCATAGGCAAGGGCAAGACAAGGGAGGATCACAAGAACGTGTCCGACCAGCTTTACGCCTGCTACGCCCAAGGCCGCGACCTTCGAAGCCTCTCTGCCGTTGTAGGCGAAGAGGCATTGTCTGAGCGGGACAGGCGACTGTTGAAATTTGCCGATGCGTTCGAGGAAAAATTCGTTAGCCAAGGCCATGACGAAGACCGGAGCATTGAAAGGACTCTGGACATCGCATGGGAGATTCTCTCGCAGCTGCCGGAAGACGAGCTTACAAGGATATCGCCGGAACTCAAGCAGAAGTATTACAAGGGAAAGTGATATGCAGAACATCAACCCGACAAGAGCCGAGCTCCAGAACGTCAAGAGCAGGATAAAGCTCGCGGACTCGGGCCATAAGCTTCTGAAGAAAAAGAGGGACGGCCTGATAATAGAGTTTTACAGTGTCCTCAAGGACGCAAAGAATATGCGCAGCGAATTGAACGAGCTTTACAAAAAAGCCTACGGCTCCATGATGGAAGTTTCCGCACTTGAAGGGACGACGGAAATAAAGAGCCTGTCGCTTGCCCTCAAGGATCATCCGTCCGTGGAGCTTTCCGTCAAAAATATCATGGGCGTGAAGATACCACAGATAGCCAAGGGCAAAATCCGCAAGACCCTTGAAGAGCGCGGCTACGGATTGCTGTCCGCATCCATGCGCATGGACGAGATGGCCGAAAACTACGAAATTCTTCTCGAAAAAACCCTCGAAGTCGCTGAAGTTGAAACAAAGCTTCGAAAGCTGCTTATGGAAATAGAAAAGACTAAGCGAAGAGTCAATGCATTGGAATACATCCTAATCCCGCAACTCCAGCAGCAGAAGCGCATCATCGCCCTGCACTTAGAGGAAATGGACCGCGAAACGACGTTCCGCCTCAAGAAAATCAAGCTGAAGGTTCTGGCGAAGTGAAGTCAAACCCGCATTTTGCATTTTAATTAAATTATATATCTAAGCCGTGGTGGCATTTTAATAGTTTTTCATCGAACTTAGTACATGAGTTTCATAAAAGGAAATTTGATGTTTGATGAGGGCTACCTAGCGCCTCGGGAATGAGATATGGCAGCGATTTCGCGATGAAGTTGGTTTACGTGCCAGTAGGAGAAGACGAGCAGCCGTTGATATATAAAGGCAGATTGGGTGCTAATGGGTTCGATTCCTCCTCTTTCTTGAAAGATGCAGAGATAACGCACGGGATAAAATTAGCAAAGAAAAGCCACACATACGAAGGATTGGGAGAAGGGGAAGTATCTGATAGAAATCCTCTTGTTATTGCAATAAGAGTGAAAGAAAACAGGTTAGCGCGCGATCCTTCTCAAAAAGCACCGATGATGCGTTTCAGATATAATACGAGAGCTGAAACAGACGAATTTCTGCGAGAGTTGGGTTCCGAGTTCAGTCCTGCATATATGATGCGGGTTTTGGAGAAAATACGGCAAAACATAAGATACGGCCAAGAAGCAGAAGACCTCTTGGACGATATAATCAGAAGTAGGAGCGGAATATGCAGGGATTTTGCATGCCTGTTGGATTATTCCGTGAATAAGATGGGCGGGCGTTCTGATACGGCAAGAGGAAGGGCAGTAAATTTACTTGTAAGGGGGCAACCTGTTTTCCGCTCAATAGCAGAAGGCGCGTACGGATTCCATGGATGGAACGAGGTTCATTACGACGGGGTATGGAACTTGGTAGATCCTACGATATATACGAACTCGCCGGAAGACGTAAAAGGAAGGGCAATAAATGAAACAAGAGAGATATATTTTTTGGAACCACCGGCATTTTTCATTGACTTTGTGGACAGTCCTCGTCCCGCCATAACGGCAAAATTAGTTGCATGCGAAATAACGAATTAATAGAGCGTCCACCAAATAGAAAGATGCGCAAACTAACCCGGAACCATAAGCTCCTCTTCGCGCTTGTCATAAGCTTGGCATAATATTGTTCTGGAGGGGAGTCTGGGGCTTCTTGACATCTATCTCTTTCCCGCGAGCCCCGAGACGAGCTTTTGGTTGTCAGCGGCCGCGGCGTTGCGATACTTATCGCCACAGGCTATATGGCGCGGAGCTTGAAGTGAACGCCGGAAAAACTTTAAATTCTATGAAAAGATAATAAATTATGCAAAAAAGCAGAAAACGTCTGGAAGAACTGTATGAGAAGGCCGACAAAATACATCTTTTCGAGCAGGCAAAAGCCATACATGAGAAATTAAAGAAGCGGCTAGAGTAAGTCTTTGGGATGCATTATTTTTATTCCAAATGCGTGTTCTATTTTTGAATTTTCAAGCAGTTCCTTGTCCAATGTGACTAATGCAGAAGCGTTAGCTTCTATAGAAGAAGCCAGTATCCATCTGTCGGAACCGCGAATTCTGGAGTCAATATTTTCTATCTGAAGTGAAATTCGGTCCATATTTTTCGAGACATATGTATCGATTTTTGCATCCTTGAAAAGCTGATAGATTACTTCCAAGAAATCTTCTCTTCTATTGTAGTCCTCTATTGTCAGTGCAACGGAAAATATTTCACTTAAAGCCGGAAACGACACAATTCCCTTATACTTATAGCTGACTAACTGCAGATATCTTCTGCAGTATCTGCCGTTCTCGGTTCTTCTGGTTTCGAGTATCACTGACGTGTCAATGTGATGCAGGGGCAACGACATCAATCTTTCTTCTTTCATATAATCTTACCGTTTCGCATCGTATAAATATTTGTCTAATGCTCAAATAAAACCTTTAATTCGTTTGCTGCATATTATTTGGCGTGAAAACGCAAGAGAAAGGTTTGGAAGAACTTTACAGGAAAGCAGACAAGATGCGCCTTTTTGAAAAAGCCAAGTCTATGATTCTAAGTCGTCTTCCGTGAAGCCAAATGCCCTCTCGTAAGCCGCATCCAGTATGGATGCTATGTCAACTGCATCTCCTTCGGTCCATGAAAGAACATGATTTTTTGGTCCACTGGTTATTTTTCTGTGCCGTTTCTATCTATACATGCATAAGCGCTGATGCCGAGTCTTTCTCCCGTGTATCCCAGTTGTATGCCCCGATGAAGGTTGCCGTATTGGGTTTCAAGAATCCATACAGAAAGATCGTTATACCATTCAATAATATTCATGCCTTTTGCATCGGCAAATTGTTTTACAGCATTAGCATAAGGAGAGAATGCTTTTTCCAGTCCATGCTTTCCGGCGCAAACGGGTTATTGGCAAGCGTTGTCATGAAATATTATGCGCCTTCAAATTTATAAAACCAAAAAATTATCAATTTAAGCCTTCCTTCCAATTAAGGGAATGCAATTCTGCGACTGCGGCGGCATGATCGTTTCCACCGGCGAGGCTGCGAAGTGCCGGAACTGCGGTAAGGCGCAGGCGATGAAGGCGTCCAAGATAACGACGCGCACCGAAAAGAAGGGAACGATAGTCATAGAGGACAACAAGCCGGATTTGCCGGAAACGGACGTGCGCTGCCCCAAATGCGCCAACACCCGCGCCTACTGGTGGCTTATCCAGACCCGCTCCTCGGACGAGCCGCCGACCCAGTTCTACAAGTGCACAAAGTGCAAGCACACTTGGCGCGAGTACAAGTAACGGCTCTAAAGCTTCTCCATGATTTTCAGGCTTATGAAGACCTTTCCTGCGGTCGTGGTATCTAAGATAAAACCGTTATTTTTTAGGAACAGCATCACGGCTTCTGTGGCGGTTCTTTTGTTCCCGTCAAGAAACGGATGCAACTGAATTATGTCCATCCACATTATGGCGGCGATTTTTGCAACCTGCCTCGTGAAGTCCCTGTCCTTGTATTTGGATTCTATCTTTGCTATAAGGGAATCCATTGAGTTTCTGTTCAGAACTGTCTCGCCGAGCCTCTTGTTTATTTCCATGATTTCGTCGGAAGAAGAGATTATTATGCGTTTGCCGTTCATGCTATTTATTTCTTCTTCCTGTTATTAAAAACCGCTTGATCATATTTCTGATTTCGTATTGTTTCTCCTTATTGGGGCTTGGGTGGGCTATAATTGACCATCCATTGTACGCCGAATTTGTCTTTGAACGAACCGTAATAATCGCCCCACGGCTGGTTGGCAATAGGCATTTCTACAGTGCCGCCTTCGGAAAGCGCGTTAAATGTAATGTCCGCTTCCTTCTTGCTGCCAGGATGGATTGAAATGTGAACATTATTGCCCTGTATCAGTTTTTGCCCGAGCGATTCAAGGGCATCGGTACCCATAAGCATGTTGTCTTTGCCAATTGGCAAGCCAATATGCATGATTTTGTTCTGGTGTTCTTTTGGTATGTTCACGCCTTCCATCGGCATGTCTTTGAAGCGGACTACTGCTGTAAATTCTCCTCCAAAAACGGATTTGTAAAACGTGAACGCTTCTTCCGTGTTGCCTGCAAAATTGAGATATACATTTAATTTTGGCATGGTATTATCCTAATTATTAATAAGCCGGTTATTTATAAAACCATGCAAACATTCAGATGGCGAGTAGTATCCGGTTTTAATTCAACGAATCAATACCGCCTTCCAAAACTGCGCCTTCTGCCGCCGGATCGGCTGGCAAATCCGCCGCCGCTTCTTTGTCCTCGATGGTCGTGCGCGCGCATGTTGATCTGTATCCTTGGGAAGTCGGGCTCTTCAACCTTTTCTATGTCCTTGACCTGCCTTATGATGTGCCTGAAAGGCTCGTGGTCCTTCGGTGAAAGGAGCGTTATGGCCTTGCCTTCGGCCTCCATTCTTGCCGTCCTGCCTATCCTGTGAGTATAAGAGTCCGGGTCGTTCGGCACGTCAAAGTTGAATATGTGGGTAACATCCTTGATGTCCAGCCCTCGCGAAGCGACATCCGTGGCAACGAGGATGTGGGGCTTGCCGTGATGGAATCCCTCCATGACGTTCATCCTCTTGGTCTGCGGCATGTCGCCGTTTATCGCCTCGGCATCCACGCTGTTTTCCCTTAGAATGCTGGCAACTATGCTGGTCATCCTCTTGGTTGCCGTGAAAATTATGGCGCGGGAAGGCTTCTCCTTCTTAATCAGGTGCAGCAGAAGCGACAGCTTCTCCTCGTCCCTGACGTTGTAATAATATTGCTTTAGCTGATGTTTCGACACGAATATCTGGGCCTTGAGCTTGACAGGCTCCTTCATGAAATTCCTGATTATGTACATTATTTCGTCAGGTATTGTAGCTGAAAACAGCATCGTCTGCCTGTTTTTCGGCAGCTTTGTTATTACCCTTCTTATGTCGTCTATGAAGCCCATGTCCAGCATTCTGTCAGCCTCGTCCAAAACAAAGAATTTGATGTTCTGGAGCTCTATTGTTCTCCTTTCGATGTGGTCAAGCACCCTCCCCGGCGTGCCGACAACGACTTCAGCCCTTCGCAGGTGGCTTATCTGAGGCTCTATTGAAACGCCTCCGAAAACGCGGCAGACCTTTATGCCGCCGAAAGAAACGGAATGCATGAATTCAGCGACTTGGTTGGCGAGTTCTCTTGTAGGCACAAGAATCAGTGCCTGGATTCCGCCGTCCCGCTTCACGCCGTGGAGTATGGGTACGGAAAATGCAAGCGTCTTGCCGGAGCCGGTCATGCTTTGCCCGATCACGTCCTTGCCTGCCATTCCCGGCGGGATGGATTTTTCCTGTATTTCAGTAGGCTCGGTTATGCCAAGCTTGTGTATAAGCTCCAGCATCCTCGGGTCTATGTTCATTTCTTCAAACTTCATACCATGATAGGTTAGAACGGAATGGTTAAATACCTTTTACGGAGGGGCTTTGCCCAAAAAGCAGCAAGCGGGCACAAGATGTTATGATTGCATTCGCATGGAACGCAACTTGTCGGCTCATTCCGGACTTATTGGGCAAGCCACGGGAGGAAAAGCCGGAAAACCCGCTAGAAATCCCCTTCAAGAATGTATTCCCATTCGCGGAAGCCCATGCTCTTGTAGAATTCCATGCCTGCTTTGTTGGCCAAGGAGGCGATAGCCCTAAAGCGCGATATGCCGCGTTTCCTGTACCATCCGGCAAACGCATTGAAAAGTGCCCTGCCTGCCCCAGACATACGGCATTTCTCACGGACGAATATGCTGACAAGCTCGCCGTATGCCGGAATGGTCTTGTATTCCTCTCTTGTAACAGCTCCGATTATATACCCGAAAATTTTACCCCGTGAAACCGCGACAAAAGTGCGAGCGTCGTCGCTTTCTATACGCTTGCTCAAATACCGTCTGCCGGATTCCGAGAGCGGCCAGTCAGGGTTCACGATAGGGTCGAAGCTTCCGGACTCAAGGACGCACAAGTCCCTGCAAAGAAGTGCTATGTCTTCCAGATCCTTCATTGTCGCCGGGCGCACGCCGAATTTCATATCCAGAATATTTGCCGGGTTAACTATAAATCATATGAAAGGAAAAGTAATGCGGATGGCAACGCATCACGAAAGGGAGCAGAGGAAGCGCATAAAAGAGCAGTCGCTTGACGAGGAGAGGAAAAAGCGGGGCGCAAAGAAGAAGGTGAAGATGATGCTGGTCATTTCCACGGCCCTTGCCGCGGTTGCCGTCATAGCGTATCTTCTTTCAAGGGCAATGGCGCCGTAGCTCGTTTTATATCTTGCAGGTCATTTATACAAATGAAGCGGATGCTGCTCGCAGAGGAAACGCTGTTCAAGGACGAGGAAGCCTTCTCTTTCGACCATGTCCCGGATGTGTTCTCCTTTCGTGACAGCCAGCTCCATGCCATGGCAACTGCGCTGAAGCCTGCAAGGCGCAGCCGGAAGGCTGCGAATCTGCTTCTCATAGGAGCTCCGGCAACCGGGAAGACCACGGCAGTGAAGATAATTTTTGACCAGTTGTCAGGCCCATTCTGCGTCCGCATAAACAGCGAGATAGCCGCGTCGCCTTACAGGGTGTTTTCAGAAATCCACCGGAAAATATTAGGGTTCCTGCCGCCGGACACTGGCATATCGCTTCCTGCGATATACGACAAGATATTCGGCCGGCTCGTGAGGGAGAAAAAGTATCTGATAGTGGCTCTGGACGACATACAGTATCTGCTTTCGGACATGAACAAGGTTCTCTACGACCTGCTCAGGGCTGCCGAGGCCTACCCGGGCGTAGGCGTGTCAGTGATAGCGGTTACCGACAAGAACATAATGCAGAAGCTTGACGACAAGGTCCGTTCCGTTTTCCAGCCGGAGGAGATAAGGTTCCCGGAATATGCCGCAGAGGAAACGCTCCAGATACTGAAGCAGCGCCGCGATGCGGGGCTGTATGCCGGGGTGCTTGAAGATTCGTTGCTTAGGGAAATAGCCGATGCTACTTATGCGAAGCATGACCTGCGTTTTGGCATAGAAGCCATCCGCAAGGCCGCTGTAAACGCCGAGGCGGACGCGTCCTTGTCCATAGAGCGGAAACACATAGTTCTGGAAGAAGCTTCTTTGCCCAAGGAAGAATCCGAATTGCTGTCGTTCATACCGCCAGAAGGCATAAAATCCGGGGAACTCTATTCCTTCGTGGAGGAAAAAATGGGCTACACAAAGTTCTACCGCGTTCTCCAGCGCCTGGAAGCGGCGAATGCCATAGAAACGGAAGCTATAAGAGGCGCGGGCAACACTAGATTAATAAAAAAGAGGTGAACACATGATAGGAAAACTTCTGGGTAAGAAGAAAGTGCCTTTCGGCGGCTATTCCATAAACTTCGCCGGCAGGACCGAGACGGTTGAGGAAGTCTTCGGAAACAAGCCGATCGCCCCGAGCGAGATGACCAAGAAGCTTTGGGAGTTCGTCAAGAAGAAGAAGCTGTCCAACAAGTAAGGCATTTGCCGAGTGTTTTGTTTTTTAGCATTGATTCACGGAGTTTTTCTTTGCAACCTGCGCATCAAAAGCCGCAGGCTTAAGCCGGCGAAAACGCCGGCTAATCTTCACGAAAACACGAAGATTCGGCGTGGGGATGAGGCTGCCACGTTTGAACTGCGCTTAGGACGAGAAGGAAAGCCAAAGGCAAGTGGCCGTTAAAATCGCAAGCTTTCTGGCATTGGCTTCTGTTTTTCGCAAAGCCCGCCACTTATTCGCCATTCCCGCCATCAGTGACGGGATGATTTTCTCAAGATTTTTACGGATTGCTTCCAATAACGAGTGTTAGGGCAATTCAGAAGACATACGAAAAATTCCCACGGACTTCATTTCTTTCTCCTTGTATGGATGAAGCCGACTATCATCATGAGCAGAATAAACGCTCCGGTCACAGCCGCTGCCCGAACCGGCTCAAGAAGCGAGTAGCTGGCGCTCATAACGAGCACAAA
>DATDTL010000018.1:0-21435 GCA_035290885.1 archaeon | reverse complement strand
GCCGTCTTCCGACTGGGTTGTGGAGCTCGGTATTCCTGCGCTTAGGCATTTCCTTTGGGTCGCGGACCAGCCGCAAAGCAAATATGTCGTGCAGCCCGTGCATGACGTGGCGCGTGACGCGCATTCTGTGTTTCTGGCGGCAACCGAGCTTGAAAGCGTTGTAGTCGTTGTACTGGGCACTGCCATGCATTGCCCTGTCGCGGCATCGCACCCGTTAGCGCATGCGCCAAGGTCAACGGAACCGCAAGTTATTGTTTTGTAGAATCTCCTTGCTCCGTTGCAATAATATCCCGAAGCGCATGATGGCGCGGCTGTAGTTGTCGTTGCAGCAGGGGTTGAATATGTCGTAGTCGTCGCCTTCGTCGTGCACGTCCCGGCGCACGCGTAGCTGTAGCACGAGCACGCGCTTGTTGTAGAGCAGTCGTTATACGTTGAGCAGGGGCTGAGCATGCATCTTGTGCCCACAGAAGAATAGTCGTTGCAGCTCAGGATTGTTGTGGTTGTCGTGGCAGGATTACACTGTCCTGTCGCCTCGTTGCATCCGCCGGCGCATGCGCCAAGGTCTACTGGCTCGCAGCTTATCGTCCTGTATAATTTATGGCCATGGTCGCAATAATATCCCGATGTGCACGATGGCGTTGTCGTCGTAGTAGCCGTCGCAGTGCACGCGCTGCTCTTCGCGCAGTATGCATTGTCGCGGTCATCGTACGCGCAGATGCTGTCCGAGGGGCAAGTGAATGTGCTGTAAGGCCCGTAGCACACGTCGCCGCACGTGACTTTGCCGGTCGGATTGCCAAAGCCCGATAGTGCGTCTCTTATGCCGTCAAGGAGCGAGGCCGATGATACAGAAGCAATGAGAATGCAAGCAACGAAGACTAAATTAGTGATTTGCCCCATCAATTCATTTATCGGAGCGGCTATATATTCCTTCCAAATGCGTCTCTTTCGCCTGCTTGATTTCCACGTCCGCGAAATCGCCGGCTTTGTGCTCGCCCGTCAGCACGACGGGCTTGTAGGCGTAATTCCTGCCGAGCCACGTGCCCTTGCCTAGTTTATACTCGTCCACAAGCACATTGCCTTTCCAGCCAAGCCATTTATTGTTGCCCTCAAGCATGAGCTTTTTGACAATTGTCGTCAGCGACCTCGTTCTGTACTTCTTCACGTCAGATGGCACCTGCTTCATTCCGGCAGCAGGCGTGTTCGGACGCCAGCCGTACGCCGAGATGTTGACAAAGTCAGGCTTCGTCTCCTCCACGAACCGCACGGTTTCGGCAAACTCTTCATCCGTTTCTCCCGGATGCCCGACAATGATGTCGGTCCACACCGTGACTTCAGGAAACGATTCGCGGAACTTTTTCACGATGAACTTGTAATCTTCCGTCCTGTTCTTCCTGTTCATCTTGCCGAGCATGGAATCGCTGCCCGATTGCTGCGGCAGGTGCAGGAACTTGAAAACTTTCCCGTTTTTGTACGACTCTATCAGTTCATTTAGTATTGGAAGCACGGAAGCCGGATGAAGCATGCCGATGCGCAGGAAAAAGTTGCCTTCAATGCGCGTTATCTTGTTTATTAAGTCCGGCAGCAGGATTCCGTTGTCGCTGTAGCCCGCGACTTCCTGGCCGGTAATCCAGAATTCCCGTACCCCTTCTGCCAGCGAAAGTTCTATCTCCTTCACGATGTCCCTGCTTGGATAAGGATACTGCCCGCCCTTGGCGAACTTCGTGGAGCAGAACGAGCAGAAATACCCGCAGCCGGACTGGACTTCCATTATGCGTATCGTGCCGTTCTGAATCTTCGGCATCAGCACCTTCGGCATCTTGCTCTTGCCGAGCAGCACAGTTCTTTGGCCGTTCAGGGTGTCGCTTACAACGGTTTCTATCTCCGCGACCCGGTTCGTCCCTATCTGGCTCGTTTCAGGGTAATCTTTGCCAAGGTTTACTGCTTCCGGCAGGCAGCCTGCAAGCACGAGTTTTTTCCCGCTTTTGCGCAGTTCCTCTATCCGATGGCGCTCCTTGTTTTCCGTCTTCTGCTTGACAGAGCATAAGTTAAGAATGACAATATCCGCTTTTTCGGCATCCTCTACAAGAGAATATCCCTTGAGCTTCAGCGTCCCGCCCATTATCTGGGAATCCATCTGGTTGCTGCTGCAGCCGTAGGTTTCTATGTAAACTTTGGCGCTGCTCATCGTAGCAGTTTCATCTTTACTTTTATATCCTTTTGGTACAATGTTCGGCTATGGGAATGGTAGCAGTCACGCTTAACGTAATGCCATCTTCCGTGGATACGGATCTCGAAAAAATAAAGAAGGAGATAAAGAAGCTCAAAATCCACGTGAAAAGCATGGAAGAAAAGCCCGTGGCGTTCGGCATCAAGAAGCTGGAAGTCCTATTTACAATGGAAGACGCCGAAGGCGGCATTGGCAGGATTGAAGAAGCCATCGGCAAGATTGAGGGCGTCGAAAGCGTGGAAGCCGGCGGCATCAGCTTGGTCTGATGCCATTTTCAGGAAATAATTAATATCTGGGACAGCTAATTATACCGGCATCATAATGGGAAGGGATGTGCCCTTGGCTTAAGCCGAAACCTATTCTGATTTTAGGCAAATCTATAGCATCCATTACTTGCTTACCCAGCCGCTTGAGCCGCTGCAGATGTAAAGCACGTCCGAAGACGGGTCGAACTTCATCCTGCCTTGGTGGGCGGCATCGTTGCAGTCATCTGCAGGAGGGGCGCCGGACGTCCCGTCTATCTGGAGATAGCCCTTTATCTGGGCATCGCTTGCGGGATTTGGCGTCCCTACGCCAAGCTTGCCGTTCACATAGAATACGCCGGGCTGGACCGCCCCATACGTCCTGTGTATAGCAAATTCTGCAGCGCGGCGGTCTTCGTTGGATACGGGCACGGTCTTGCCGAAAAATCCGGAAATCATAATGCCTAAATCGTCATAAGTGACTTTCCCGTCGCCGTCAATATCAGCTTCCGCGTACTGCGAGTCATTCAGTAGAGACATTAAATACGATGAAGACGTGTCCGTGGCGCCCAAATACGTGGTTAGGCGGTTTATATCAAGCACATTCACAAAGGCGTTGCCGTCCAGGTCGCCGCGTCCGCCTTGGGTGAGAATGGAGCCTGCGACGCTTAGGGCTGCAGCCGGTGCAGCGTCACGCACCCCAACGTTTCCGTCGGCGGCAATGCGCATAATCTCGCCTGCTTTGCTGCCAAGGGACAATTCATCCGAAGACACCATAAGAACGCCCGCGTTGGGAAGGGCTTTGATTACTGACCGGACTTTCCCGTAACCGTCGGAAAACTGGATCGCTTCCTGCGCAATCAGCGAAATGCTGGATGTGACGAAGTATATTCCGTTCGGATTTATCAGTGCACCGGTGTTTCCAGCGGCAACATGCAATTTGGCGGCAGGGTCAGCTGTTCCGATGCCCAATTTCCCGTCGCTGGTGATCACGGCGAGGTCATTTCCTGCCGCATCGAGAAAACGTATCATCTGCGATACGTCGGTGACCATTCCCGTTATCAATGACGCGCCCATCAAAAAGATAGTCGGCTCCGGCGGGGATTCTATAGGCGCTGCTATATTCCCTGAAGAACCTCCGGATGGCTGTCTTGAACCCGATGGCGCCGCCGGCGGCGCGAGGGTAGTGATCGTTGCCGAGTCGTCATCCGGCGATCCTGCGCCCCGGGAAGGCAACGGGGGCAGCGGTTCCGGGAGAGGCGTGGTGTTTTCCTGCGGGGGGATTGTTACGGCTTCCTTTGAAAAAAATACATATTGTAATACCAGCGCAGAAATGACCACGAATATTATTGCTACGCCAAGAAGCGGTGCAAGTTGTCCCGAATATCGCATTATTTATATATGAAGGGCTTGCTTATAAAACTAATGCGTATGGGGGCTTTGCATGAAAAAAGTGCCCTGCTATGCGATAAGTAGATTGCGGTATGAACAGGTTTCGCACCGCAAGGCAACATGTTATCATCAATCGCCGCGCTTTACTGCACGCCTCAAAGAAGTAAATCTTAATAGCTTAAGAAATAATCAGACCGCCGCGCTCTTCCCGCAGCCGCATGTCGCCTTGGCGTTGGGGTTGTTGACCTTGAAGCCCGATGCCTGAAGGGTTTCGAGATAGTCTATCGTGGAGCCGTCCACTTTTCCGGCTTCCTTCCTATCCATGAATATTTTTATGCCCCTGTCTTCTGCCGTCACATCGCCGTACTTGGGCGCATCAAATTCCATCGTGTAGCTATAGCCTGCGCAGCCTCCGGGCCGCACGCCAAAGCGCAGTCCCTGTCCGGGCTTGGATTCTATGCCGAGCTCCTTCATCTTCTTTGCCGCGGCTTCGGTAAGCGATACCGAGGCTTTGTCAGAATCCGTGTTCTGCTGCTTTAGATTGTTAAGCTTTTTCAGAAGCGCAGCCGCGTCAACGCCCTGCATTTTCGCTGCGCTCTCTATCGTGTCGGACATATCAGCGCCGCAACCAAGCTTCATCTCAAAGGATCTCAAAACTTCGACCGCGCCCGGGTATTTGTCAAGCACTTCCCCAAGCGGCGTTGCGCCGTTTATGGACATAATAATCATCAGATTATCTTCTTGCCTGTCTGCTTATCTATAATATGTATAATATTAGCAGGGCAGCCTTCAGCAGCCTGCCTGTTGGCATCAAGGTCAGCTTCGTCTATCTCCAGTATGTGGAGCTCCCCTTCCTTGTGGGAGCCGACAAGGTCGGCCTTGCCGTCATCCGCCATGGCCCAGTGCTTGTCAGCGAGCGCCGCGCAGACGCCTGCGCCTATGCATCCCGACCTCTGGTATTCTATCCTATATTTGCCCATGTTATCAGAAGATGATTGAATTCAACGTTTAAAAATCTACTGTTTTCAAGCAGCAGATTTGCACATCGGATTCCACCGTATTAATACTCGGCAGAAGGTGGAATCCGATGTTTATAGCTTCCAAGGAAACAATCAAGGTATTACTTCATTGGGAACTATATGTCAACCCAGTAAATCATTCCAGAATCTTTACGGGGCTTTGTTGAAAACTCCATCAAGGCCGCAAGTAGTTGTGATATAATTTTAGAGAAACACTACCGGTTGTGGCGAAGAACCAATTATTCAACAAAGCCCTTTACTGGGTTAACTATAAAAAGTTACTGCGGCTTCCTTCGTGCAATGCCGGATGTCGTTGAAGGGCATATTAGTCATCTATATTCTTCTTGCACGTTTTCTTGTAAATGTTGTCCCAGACATCGTCTTCTTTATCCCATGCATTTTTTAGTGAGCGTTTTTTCATGGCATTCCATGCGGCATCTTCTTCCATTGCTTCCAGCACATTATGTTCTTTTTAACCATTGTTTTTCACGGGTTCTGTCATATCAAAAGCGTGAGAATGGGCATTAGCGCGCGTCTCATCTATCGTGCCATGCATTCCTGTCATTGGTCTTCATGCCGCCCATCCTAAAGCTTATTTCTAATAACCCAAGTGCTTTCACACTTATCTCATCTCTCATGCAATAAAAATCATCTTACGATTATTTAAACGGCAGCGGGAAAACTACAGCATGGGCATACAGCTAACGCCCTTGGCAAAAGGAAGGCAGATAGAGATAAGCGAGCTTTCTGGAAAGACAATAGCCGTGGACTCGCTGAACTGGCTGTATCAGTTTTTGTCAATCATACGCCAGCGCGACGGACAGCCTCTGGAAGACTCGTCCGGCAGCGTGACGTCGCACCTTTCCGGCATATTCTATCGCTCCCTGAACCTCATGGAAGCAGGCGTTAAACTTGTTTACGTCTTTGACGGCAAGCCGCCCAAGCTCAAGGAAAAGACCGCAGAGATCCGCCGAGAAGCGCGGCACGAGGCTGCTGCGAAGTGGAAAGCCGCCCGCGAGCGCGGCGACGGCGAGGAAGCGAAGAAATACGCCATGCGCTCGTCCGTGATAACCAGTGAGATGCTGGAAGAATCCCGCGCATTGCTGGACGCGATGGGAATACCGTGGATAATCGCGCCTTCCGAAGGCGAAGCTCTTTGTTCTGTCATGGCTGCCAAGGGCGACGCTTATGCCGCAGCCACGCAGGACTATGACGCGTTCCTCTTCGGATGCCCTCGCGTTCTGAGAAATCTTTCAATTTCCAACGTCAAGCGCGGCATATTCCCGCAAATGCTGACGCTAAAGGACATGACCGAGTCGCTGGGTATAACAAGAGAACAATTAATATTGCTGGGCATTCTCGTTGGCACCGATTACAATCCCAGCGGCGTGAAGGGCATCGGCCCGAAGAAGGCACTCGTGCTCGTGAAGAAGTACCCTTCTGCGAACGCTCTTCTGCCTCATGTAAAATGGCCGTTTGAGCCAACCATGCAAGAAATATTTGACTTCTTCTACACGCCGGAAGAAGCGCCGTATGCCGTCAAATTCAGGCCGCTGGACGCCGAAAAGATCAAGGAAATCCTCTGCGACCGCCATGACTTCTCGAAAGAGCGCATAGATAGCGCCCTCGCGAAAATTCAGGAATCAAAGGACGCAGGCCAGAAGTCGCTGAATAAGTGGTTTTGAATAGGGGTATAAGTTAAAATAAAAAAGAAAACTTCTTAATAGCGCGGTGCAGTTAATGACAAAACGCAGTTCTTGCCTGCGGCGAGGGTTGTATTAAGGTTTACCCACATTCCCATTTCTAAATCTTCTTCTGTAAGGGCTGTCCTATCAATAAGGAGACCGGGAAGATTTTCATCAGTACCTCTGACAAGCACCCAATTTCCGTCCTCAAAGAGCCAAGCGGAATTTATCCAACGGCCCTCTGGTCCGCCACAGCCTTCAAAAGCTAATTGCGAAAGATTCTTCCCCCACCATTTCGGGCAAAACAGAAATCAGGTTCCATTGAGTATTCCCGTTAAGACCCCAACTGTTGGGCGAAATAGATTGCGAAAAGCTTGGGTTGGACTGCACTACGAGCGCGAAAGCCAAAAACAGCGCTACCACAGGCAATAGTCCCAATTTGTGTATTCCTTTCATACACCATTATTGTAAGAAGTTATATTTATAACCCGCAGATTAAAACTCCGTGCTTCATCGGGGAGATAACACAAGAAGCGGTTTCTTCTTGATTCCGATAAATGTTCTAAAGCCAAGGAAAAGAAGAACGCATGGAGCAAACATGCCCGCCAAAATTCATAGAATTCTCCAGCCCGTAACGCCCGCCACTGAAGTTGCGGGATTATTTACAATCGATTTTGTTGCAAAAATCTTTTTATGGCTCGCAGGTTGACATGCTTAACTAATTCAACAAAACCAATCGTGTTCTATATCCATTTATGCAACAAAGCCGGCGGATGGATTTACCCAAAAAGGCGGTAATTACTGTTGCGTATTCAAGAAAATTAAGGACAGACCCATCTGCCACCGACACAAATCTGATTGACTAAACCTACGGCAGGAGGAGTGTCACTTTCTTTTGGTGCCGGTGGGATACATATTTGCTGTGCGCTGCCTGAACATTCTGATGAACTTGCCTTATCAGAAGCAGCCATCGTCGTAGTCGTGCCGCCGCCTGTTCCTCTCGGCGCGCTGCACCCGCATTTCGTCACTATGCATATATCATTGCCAAGGTTGGCTTGATCGCATAATTCATCAAGCCCTATAGAAGTTTCTGTGGAATCGCCTGATTTTTTAAACTGCGCCGTTGCAAAGTGTATCTGGCTAATGTCGCAGTTGTATGCAACCACGAACGTGTTGCAAGCACTGGATATGGCACTGTTAAGTTCTATGGCGTTGACGCTGCTTCCGACGTTCACTGCAAAGAACCCGCCTATGACCATGAGGACAAGGACTGCTATTGCAACGATTACTATCGTGTTTATCGGCAGCGAAACGCCCTTCATGGTTTCATATTGGGAGCGGGATTATATAAAGATTTTTTATAACTGCTTGAAATATCGGTGACTTCCCGGCATCCGGCAACTTTTCGCGCCGTGGGCGTGGTTAGCTAAACATCTTGAAACGGGTGTGTATGGTCTCAGCATAGCAATTTATAAGTAGTGCATTCATATAGCAATAGGTAAATCAACAACGGTGACTAAATGGCAAAACCGATAGGCGCAACACCAGCAATTGAAGGCAAAGACGCAGAAGCGTTCATCAAAGAGTTGCTTAGTCCTACATATGCAGAAACACGAAAGAAGCTGTTTGAAGATTTGAAACGAGTGGAAGCTATTACTAAAAAACAAGGTTGATCGGCGATTTCATGGGGGAACAGTTGCCAATAGAAAAACTTTCTCTTGCAAGATTAGCCAAATTTCATGATGTATCCGATTTTGACTGTACATCAAAAGAAGAATGCAAGGATTTGAATGAGTTCTTAAAAAATGATGCGTTAAAATATCAGGAACGTGGCTTTGCCGTTTTACATATATATGTACGTATCAAGAACAAATAATCGGCTTCATAACGCTGTGTAGTGATTCTGTTCGTATAGCCCCAAAAGAAAAGGAAAAGTATTTTGACGGCATACAACTAACCGAAGTGCCGGCAATTAAGATAGCCCGGTTGGGAGTGCATAAAGACTTCCAGCGAATGGGCGTTGGAAGGTACTTGGTTTTACGGGCTCTTATAACGGCCCGTGACATAAAAAATAGAATAGGCATTAGAGTGATAACGGTGGAAGCTAAACGCGACTCTGTTGACTATTACAAGGAAAAACTCGGCTTTCTGCCGTTGGAACATCATAACTACAATTCAGCAAAACGTGAACACCCGTATCTATGGATTGATATATTTATTCCGGAATTTATGAATAAAAAAGCCTGATTTTTAAACAAAGTTGGCTCTGTTGAAATCCTATGATTATCATATAGCTTTCCTTTTTCTCCTGCAGGCGGGTAATAAACCCTGTCATTCATTACGGGTTTTGGCATGAGTATATTCCTCAATAACTTCATTCATCCGCGAGTTTTATCGGGGGGTTGGAGCATTGCAACAGAGCCAATCCAACGAAAGTTTAAGGGTTTTCTATCAACAAATTGTTTAACAGAACATTTACGACGAATGAAAAATATGCGTGTTGCGCTTTGCCCTGCGTCACGCCGTCGTGGTCGTCTTGCTGCCTGACGAGGAAGGGCAGAAGACCGAGCAGCACACTTTCAGGCAGTTGTCATCGGGCAGGCCTGTGGCAGAGCACTGGGAAACGCCTGTGGCGTGGCAGGCTCCGGAAAGCCTGACAAGCTTGTCTTGGCTGTCGCTCGGCGCCAACGGGCCGACAAGACCCTCCCGGCCTATGAATTCGTTTACACTCCTGCACTGAACACTAAGTGAATACTCCCCACAAATGCTGGCCACGGTCTGACGGGCCTTGACCTCTTCGGTAGCCGGAGTGAACGTGCCAAAGAAGAAGAGAAGCACCGCCGCGAGAACTATGACCGCGAGCACCATAGCAACTATCGTTTCCATGGGCAGGGCAGAGCCTTTCATTTGCATAATTATTGCCTTGGCTATATATCTCTTACGCGCCGCCCCGGCATTCGTATTCCTCGCGGATTTCAGTGCAGTCGGGATTCGCGCAAACGTCTATCTTGTCCCAGCTTCCGCCAAAGGCAGCACAGCAGGATTGGCTGCCGTCTTTCTCGGCGTGCTCGCAGAAATATGAGCCCGTGCATGCGTAGTTGCCGTAAATGCCGCTGCTTACCATGTTTTGCTCTATGCCGTCAAAAGGCGTGCCGCATGTATAAAGCTGGGCCGCAGAGCATATCGCATCGCCGAAACGGGCTATGCTGTATCGGCCCGGGCGCGAAGCGCAGTCAAGTGCTTTTTCTTTTCCGTTGATGTTTTCGGTGAGCTCAAGCCGCTTTTTTGCGAACGCGCTGCCGTCAAAATATCCGTACTGCGCGGCAACGCTGGAAATGGTTACCTTCACGCTGTAGAGCAGGTCTATGCCGGACTTGTCTGCGCTAGTTTGTATGACAACGCCAGAAGTTTCCGGCTTCAGCGCCACGTCGCGGTCTGACAGCACGATAGCCATGGCAATGGCCTGCGTATACAAGGAGTTCTTTGTATTCCTCTCGTACGAAGCTTTCGTGTCAGCGTAGCCGTACCTGCTTGAGGCAGCGGCTGCGCGTATGTTTTCCTCCATCTTCCGCCCGTCGTCTATCATCTTGAGCAGAGGAATGCCCAAAACCCTTTCGCCTGTGACGTCCTTTCCTATCTTTGCTTGGAAAAATTCTATTGCGAGCTTATGGTTAAACTTAGCCTTCACTCCTGCGTCTTCAATTGTGAAGAGCGGGTTGAACGCCGAAAGCACCAAGTGGGCGCTTCCCAAGCGTATGTCCCTGTCTGCGAGAAAATCGGCTGACAATGCCGCCAGCCGGACTTGGCCGAAGTCCTTTGTAACGGATTTCCAGTCCCAGCTTTCGGAATCCTTCTCCAGTAGGTAGAGCGCCTGCCCTGATGCAAAATCCCAGAATTCGTTCAGCGAGAGCATGACGTTGCTGTACGCGTTGTTGGCGCCGGTTATCTTGGTTTCCTCTATGGCTATGGCGATCTCCCTGTTGTTGGAAAAGACTATGAGAATAACGAGCAGAAACGTGAAGCCCGCCACTATGACGATCATGAATATGGATTGAAACATTGGAGCGATTCCCTTACCCACTCGTGCTCACCACCAGATAGCCGGTGCTGTCCTTGTAAAACAGCGGTATTCTCGCCTCGCCGATTCTTCCCTGATCCTTCAGTATGTCGGGATTCGTAGAGCAACAGTAAAGGGTTTTTCCTTCGTTGACAAGCCCGCAGGCGCTGTCGCCTTCCTTCATCCTTATGCCGCCGCGGCATTCGTCGGCCTCGCAGATGCCCTGCCCGCTGTCGCCGCAGCGAACAGCGCTGAACGTTTTCAGCTCAGGCTGTGCGTACTTCGCTGCAAGCCAGTCGTGATACTCCTTGTCGCCGGCTTCGGCGCAGCAAAGCCGCGGCGCTTGTGGAAGCGCATCGCATGCATTGGCGCCCCCGTCTATTTCTATCCTCCCGACGTTGCAGGAGCCTATCAATGCGCCGGTGTCGGTATACTGGCTCGCGGCATTCATGCACGTCCCTTCCAGCTTCGGCCCGCATCTCTGTAGCCCGCCGGACTGGGCTATTCCGACTTTCTCTTTGTCGGTTTCCAGCGTGAGCTCGTAATATACAAGGCTGTATTTGTCAAGGAATTTTTTTGACGCGTCCGCCGCCTTCTTTTTTTCTTCGGCAGTGAAACCGCCCTTGGCAAAGCCCCGGTAGACGTAGGTCATGAACGGCGTGCCGTCAACGTCAACGGATTTCAGCAGAGCAGCCATGGTATTGGCGTTGGCAGTGACGTCAAGATACGTCAACGCATACGCAATGTCCGTCCTGCCGAACGGGCAGAAAGGCAGCCATGTGGTGCAGGCGATGAGCAGTAGAAGTATAAGTATTGAAACCACCGCTACCAGACCCAGAACAATGGTCCAGGGAACGTTGTGAATCAGAAACTGCCCTTTCATTTTGTCACCGCATTATTTCAGAGATATTATTCATTTCGCGTTCATTTATCCGTTACGCGGGAACGCTGTCGTACACAAGCTTCAGCCCGTTGTCCACGCACATGTATACGTGCCCGGTCGCTTCCTTGCTCCCGGACTCCTTGGACTGAAAATCGTTGCAATTGGCCCCCAGCGTTTCGCCCGGCTTCACAGGCACGAGCCTTATGTTGGCCATGCCCGGGTCGTAGAACTCGCCGCCCGGGTCAAACCCTTCAAACGGCACGTCAGAAATGCCCCTGCATCCGATCAGATCCTCGCCTGCAGCGCTCCACGTTTCCGTGGAAGCGGCGGCAGCGTTCGCCACCCCTGACATGGCGCTCGTGCGTATGGGCACTTTAAGATAACAGAGCTTTGCATCGGCTCCGCTGCCGGCCTTTATCAATTTCAATGTGCAGATGTGGTCTGCAGAGTATAATCCGGCAACGCCCGGCACGCCTATGAAAGTCTTGGGTATTGTCACGGTATCGCCGCACGGCAGCCTTGCTTTTATGAACTGGGCATGGCCGGTTTCATACGCCTCCTCGACCATGCAGGATATTTCCGTGAGCAGCCTCTGGTAGAGCGTTAATTTCATTCTTGCAGGCAGTAGCTTGTCGCCGTCCTTCACAAGCACGTTGTATTCCTTCTCCGAGGCGTCGTTCATTTCCACGGCGGCTTTTGGCGGCACGAACCCGAAGCTCCATTTTCTGTTGCCCTCCATGGTTTCTATGTCCAGACGGTATGCATAGCTGCAATGCCTTCCAAACGGCTCGGATTCCTTGCCGTCGAATTCATCCAGCTTGGCAGCGAGGAACACGCCCCTGCTGCCCGTGGCTTCGCTCGTCATCAAAAAACCAGCTACCTCTCGGTTGGCCTTGTCAAGATAGTTCAGCCCTGTGCTGGAATGGACGCCAAGAAAGAGGTACAGCACTACAATTATGAAAAGTATGAATATGGTCATCCTTAAAAGATGGAAGATAGCGTCCTCCATCGCAAACAGTTCGTCAGTCATTTGAGCGCCTCTGACGTTATTTTGCTGTCTTCTTTCCTGAAGACTATTCCCTTCACGCCGCATTCAAAAGTTTTCACGTCAACCGCTCCTGCGCGTATCGTGCCGACCGACGCCGATTCCTGGCCCCTGCCCGGGCTGAGAATTACCGTGACCCGGCCGCTTACCGTTATCTCGCACTTCTTGTCAGGCATGTTCGTGAAAGTGTATTCCGCGCCGTCAGGCGACGATTGCAGTATATTCATTGCGCCGGCGATCTCCGTGGCATAGCTGCGCGCTGTGGATCTGGCGACGTCCTCTGCGTTCTTGTTCAGCGGGGCGAATGCCGCCACCACAAGAATCGCCGTAAGAACGAGCGCTATCATAACAAGCATCATCTGGCCTTTCATAGTTTCTCATATCCTGGTTGTCCACGGCCATTGCCATGCGTTTATCGGCAGATGCACCGGCGAAAATCTCCACAGCGAAAGGTGGTCGCCAAGTTCGGTTGTGACGAGTATCGCATCCTGCGCCACGACCTTTGCGTTTTCCTGCACCTTGCTTTGGGAATAGCATCCTCCGTCCTGCCTGTCAATGAGCTCTATTTTCACGCATTTTTCCGGCTTTGCCGAAGCGCTCTTGAGAAGTGAATTGTCTATCGCATCCACGCAGAGCTGCCGATTACCTGAAATCTTATTGAACGTTTTTGAATCCGGATTATATTGATACAGTGGGTATTCCATGACGTGCTGGCAGCTACAAGTATCTATTTTTACCTTTATCTCCTTCGGTTGGCACGGGCTGAAGAGGTAAAGGTTGCTTTGCGCTCTGTCATGATTGTCTTCACCCAAGAGATCTGTTGCCAAGTCGGCTGCAGCCCCGCCTACGCCAAGCCCGCCAGTGCCTTGGTTGGAGCGGATAGGAATCATTTCTATGCTATCTATGCCTATACCTATGCCATTAGCGGCACTGCAGTGGTCAATGGGAAAGCTTTGCACTCCAAACTGTGTTTTTACGCAGAGGTTGCCTTCCCCGCAAGAGAAATATTTCACACTGGTCTTGTTGGGGATATCCAGCGTGTCGTAGAGCACGAAAGTATTGCCGCCGTTAGTATTGTCGGTCTTGCTTTTTACAGTGCCGGAAACCGGCTTCAGGGAGCCGCCCGGGCTCAGAGGTTCCATGTTCAGCATGTCAAGGTTCGGAGACAGCACGACGTTGCTTATGACAAGTGTGAAGTCCTTTTTGCCGGTATTGGTTTGCACGTCAGCCCTCGTTTTTTCAACAAAACTTTCAATGTCCGCCTGCGTCATGCTGTCGTACCAGCTGCCGTCTTCCTTTCTTCCCATGAATCCGAACGCCCTCGGATTTGTGATTTTGTCGTTGTGATATGTTTCCCAGCTTATCGCTTCCCCGGGCGGGAAGTTTTCGTAATACAGGAGATATTGCGGGTCTGCGTTGATCGCTATATTGGCCGCGGCCTGGAAAAGGAACTTAGGCCTTGAATCGGGAAGAGAGAACCCCTTTACCGTGTATTCCTTTGGCGCGCCTCTGTATTCAAAGCAGGCCTGGTCTATAGCGGCCCTGAGCTTCTCCACGTTGCCGAACGCTATCTGGTCAACCGGCTTGGCATCGGCGAACACGGTCATCACGAAAAAAACACCGGCTATGAGCATGACCAAGGCTATAACAAGCACCATGCCTATGGACATGAACGTGCTTAACCCCTTCATCCAAGATACACCTGCAGCGCGTTTGATATTCCCGTGACGTTTGTCGCGATGAAAAGCATCAGGGCGGCTATTATCACGACCATGAGTATCATCTCAACGCTGACGTCTATGGGCTTCATTCATGTCATCTCAGCCATGCAAAGAGGCTTCCAAGTATATGCTGCGAGTTTGACGATGCCAGCATGAAAATGGCCAGAGCTATGGCAATGTATATGAGCATTTTCAGAGGCTCAAATCCGATATCCGCCAGATTAAACGACATGATCCCACGAACCCTCTTTGCAGGTGTAGCCGGTGCCTCCTATAATTATCTTATCCCCGTCACGGATGCAGGCATTCCAGTATCCGCCGGAATCGCACAGTAATTCATACGCCGGCTGCCATATATGCTTTCCGCCTGCCTCGGAAAGCAGCTCGCAGCTTCCGTTGTCGCATTTGTCGTTGCCCTCGCCAACGAACGCAGCGCCGCCTATCGTCTCTTCGCCTGGAAGCCTGTCGGCGCTCGCCTTCGGATCGGTCGTATATTTTTGCAAGGGCGAATCCGCGTCAGTAGGCGTCTTGAGTAGCGGCATGATGACGGTCTTGCCTAAGAAGTTTGATGCATAAGTCGCGTAATCCTCGCCTGCTCCGCAGGATGCCATGATGCCGGAGCACATGTCCTGCCCTATTGATTTTTTTACCATGCCTCCCGGTTCCACATACCATGTGCCGGTTCGATCGGGTTGTAGCGCACCTTCTTCGTTCGTGGCTTTTACCACGCACTTTGGCTGATTGAACTCGTCTGCGCCTTGATTCGTCAGCCTGTATTCGTACAGTTCTATCGGCCTGTCTCCAGGATCGGTCTTGACGAGCAATATCCTGCCGGTTGTCATCACTGCCGGCGTGCAGTCGCCGATCGTTCCGGTAGTTGTGGTGGCAGCGATATAGCTTCCTGGGCATTTGGCCAGCAGCCCGTCGTATCCGATTGGCACTGTATTGCCGGCTTTTATTTCATTCTTGACGCATCTCGAGGCTGCCCAGACGGAAAGTTTGACGTACTCGTTTGGATGCGGGCCAGTCGGCCCTATTTGGGCAAAGCCCGTTTCCGCATAAAGGACGGCGTGGCCGGTCTCCGGGGAATCGTGCAGATATTCTATGATGCGGTTGGTGTTCCAATCCGGGTTCTGGCCAAGTATAGTGAGGCTGCCTTCAATATCAGCCGCAATCATGAATGTCAGGTCTTCGCCTTTTGGCGAATAGAACGTCATGCCAGGAAGCGTTATTTTATAGCCATATCCCTCGGCGCTTATCCGGCATTCAAACTGCGGATGCTGCGCGTTTATCTGGAGCAGCCCGGGCTCAAAGGATTTTATGCCCGCGTCGGTGTTTGCATATGCTTTGGTGGTTATCTGGTTTACGACCGACAGCATGACTATCAACAGGAAGATTACCATGACGGCCTCCTTTATTATATCGGTATCAGGCATTGGAGCACCTTGGCAAATCTATCTTAATTTCGCTTTCCCCAAGAAAGCTGCCGGCGCACTGCTTGAGCTCGTTATAGTTTTTTGACTCGTCCACGCAGGACGGGGCAAGCTTCTTTTCCCAGAAGGAGAGATACATAGTGTCCTTAAGGTCATGCGCAGTGCCGCCTTCTGTTGTTATTTTTACAGCGGCTTCGCCGGAGCAATCAACGTCGTCCACGCTTATCGTGAGCGTGCCGCCGCACAGGGAAAGATCGGACGTGCACTTTTCGGCGGTGCCGCCCGGCTCGCATTTTTCAAGGCTCTTGCGCCTGAGATCCTTGTCACAGCTTGCAATGAATAGCGCGCTGCACGCTCCCTTGTCCACAAACGGCAGCTTGCTTATCGCAGCGTCAATGAAATTTCTGCTGACCGAGTCGAGGCGGATCCTAAACTCGCCAAGGTCGTGCAGCACCATCTCCTCTCCGGCCTTCATCGTGCCTTCGTAGGATTTCGCGTCAAGATAGCAGGCCGGAGTCTGAGTAGAGATTATGGTGGCGGAAAATGCGTCGGAGAACTCGGGTTTTTTGCTGTCCACCGTGAAATACGTGCCGGTTTTCGTTTTCGCTTTCACGCCTTCGCCTTTATACAGCATGACAGGCACGATGTCCACGCTACTTACGGTATTGCCGTGGAAACTGCCCACGTATTTTCCGTTGACTGCGACGGACGCGGCATACTGGTAAGCGGATCCGAGAAATTGCGAAGCGATGTCAGGCGAGGAAAAAAGCGTCACAACCACGTCGCCCTGCCCTGCGCTCTTCCCGAAGGCGGCCTGCGCGCTCTCCGGGAACATCATGGTGACGACGACCAATATCATGCCTATTATGACTCCCATCAGGACGGTATTAGATATGTCCATCGGCATAGTTACACTCTATACGGACACTATAGTACGCGTTAGGATTCCGACAAGAGGTGTGGAGCCTTTAGCCACGTATATGCTAAATAACATGAATGCGAGTCCTGCAACTACAAGCATGAGAACCATCGTTGATATAATATTGAACGTCTGCCCTTTCATATGCACCACTCATATAGCTTCAATAAGCATGTTGGCCACCACAAGCAAAAACGCAAGAACCCCTATTATGACCACGACTTTTATGACGATATCCGGCCCCATTACCTCTTCCATACGTTCCTCGCAGCAATTATTTTGATACCATTAATTTTCTGTTCTTGAACATCGCGCTATGCTCAAGGTTGAGGGTAACATTATTTCCCGCCGCAACAATTAAAGCTTTGCAGGATAAAAAAAACGATGGTCTTGCCCCTTTTAGTGCAGTCCCTGTGGTTCATTCTTCCGGCTTACTCGGCAAATGCGTTCCCTGTCATCGCAAAAGGCAAGCATCCTCTGGATTTCGGGCGCAATTTCATGGGCAACCGCCTCCTTGGCGATGGCAAGACTCTTGAAGGCTCGGTCACAGGCATAGCCTTCGGCACGCTTGCCGGCACGCTTCAGGTATTTGCCCAGCCGTACATGCCAAGCAATTTCGTGGTCATGACCACAGGCCTTGCGTTCGTATTGAGCTTTGGCGCGATATTCGGCGACATAGTAGGCGCGTTTATCAAGAGGCGTCTTGGAATACCGCGCGGCGGCTCGGCTCCGTTGCTTGACCAGCTTGACTTCCTCACAATGGCCCTGCTCCTCAGCGCGCCGTTGCAGGCGCTGGATGTTTCCGTGTACGCCGCCCTGATAATAATGACGCCGATAGTTCATCTGTCCGCGAACAAGATCGGCCATTACCTGAAGCTCAAGGAAGTGCCGTGGTAATAACAGGCTGCAATTTATTCGTTTCCCTTTACAAATTCAAATACAACAACAGGAAAATTTCAACCGGCAGGAAGTTCAACGGATTTGTAAAAACGTCTATTTGCCGTCAGTCAGTTAACGGGGAAGCGAAAGAATTAATTCCGACTGTCCTTCATATGAAGAACGATGGGGTTCATTGATAAACATAACCATGTAAGAACAAATTATTTAAGTTTTAATTTGCCGAAGCGGATAATAGCAGAATCATCTGTTTGATGCATCAATGGGCGGGGGACCAATTAATGCAGAAGTCCGGTTATGGCGTCTATGCCAAAGACTACCGCGTAAGCCAGTGCCAGATAGCGGATGATTTTCCCGGAAAGCGTGGCAAGGAAGAATTTCTTTGCGTCGTATTTTATCGCGCCGCAGAACAGCCCCATGGCGTCAAAGGGCAGGGGCAGCGCCGAGAATGCGAATATGATCGCAAAGCCATTGTACTTGGAGAACAATTCCTTTAGCCTTTCAAACCACGCATCCGCATCTTTTTTTGCCTTGCCTGACAGCTTCCTGCCGCCAAGGCCAAGGAGATAGCTTGTCATTTCCCCTGCCGCCGAGCCGGCGCCTGCCACGATGCCGACCAGAAACGGGTTAAGCGTGGTTGCGGCAACAGGAATGATCAGATAGCCGGGAAGCGGCAGGAAAATCGTGGCGCTGGACACGGCCGAGATGACAAAGAGCCCTATGTACCCGAATTGATGAAGCAACGATAACGCCAGCTCTTCCATTGGGTTAATTCGCCCGCGAACTTAAAAAGGTTCTGCGATATTTAGGCTTATGCTGGCAGGCAAGAGGGAAAAATTTGCTTTTCTTGAAAAGGCCATAGGGCCTGCATTTTCGTTCCTGCCGGCAAACGTATGGACGCTGATTTCCATAATCTTCTCCATAGGCACGGCATATTTTCTCGTTATGCAACAGTTCCTCTACGCCGGAACGGCTCTCTTCATCACGGGCGTTCTTGACATGGTTGACGGCGCAGTGGCAAGGGCCACGAAAAAAGCCGGGCCAAAGGGCGCGTATCTTGATACCGTGGTTGACAGGTATGCAGAAGGGATAATAGCTTTCGGCCTTTTGCTTTCGGGGCTGCCTTTGATATCCCTTCCGGCATATCAGTGGATTTTCATCTACTTCTTCGGCGCTTCCATGACAACTTACGCCAAGGCGGCATTCGCGGAAAAGACCGGCAGGAGCATCGGGGGCGGCCTTGTGGAGAGGCCGGAGCGGCTTGTTGCTTTGGCAGCAGGGACGTTTCTGGCAGCTATTAATCCGGAATACCTCATGTATATTATTATCATTCTGGCAGTGCTGGCCAACGTCACTGCCGTGCAGAGGATAATGGCAGGGCTGAAGAATGTATAAGCAGGTAATAGTGGTGAGGGCGGACCTCAAGATGGGCAAGGGCAAGCTGGCTGCACAATCTTCCCATGCTTCCTACTCCTCTGCCAAAAAAGCCGCGAAAAAGACGCTTGACGCATGGGAGCAGGAATGCCAGAAAAAAATTGTGCTTAAAGTTGCGAGTGAAGCCGAGCTCCTTGAATTGGAACGCAAATGCAAGAAAGCCGGCATTCCGTGCGCCCTGATAGTCGATGCCGGCAGGACCCAGCTTGAGCCCGGCACCGTGACTGCGCTTGGCATAGGCCCGGAAAGAGAGGATAAGATTGACGAAATCACGGGAAAGCTGGCATTACTTGGGTGAATCCCCGGGCACCGGCGGGCAGGTGGAAAGCCCTGAAGATTTTGTCGTGGAAGAAATTATTGAGCCAAAATTCCTCAGAAAATACCGAATCGCCGGCGGCAAAGTGCAGCCTATTGACGGGAAATATACCCTTGCAATCATGCGAAAGAAGCTCCTTACAACCGAGCAGGCCGTGCAAAGGCTTGCTGTGCATCTGAAGGCCGCGAGGATAGGCTATGCAGGGCTCAAGGACAAGTTTGCCGTGACCTCGCAATACGTGACGTTTCCTGCGGATTACGAGCCGCTTTTGCAGACGTTCCGCGACGAATCCGTAAGCGTTGAGAAAGTCAGCCGCACTGACAAGGAGATAGCGCCCGGCGACCTTTTTGGCAATCGCTTCACCATAACGCTGCACAACGCAAAGCCGACCAAGATACTTGAGGAGCTTCAGGTTTTTCCTAATTATTACGGGCCCCAGCGCTTTGGCGCGGACGGAAAGAACCCCAAGATAGGCCGGCTTATAATAAAGCGAAAGTTTGGAGAAGCGCTAAAGGAGATAAATGCCATGTACAAATCACAATTCACCGACTTAAGGCAAGTGCCCAAGAAGCGCCTTAAATTCTTTGTCCACGCATACCAGAGCCTGCTGTTCAACGAGCAGCTTGCTTCGGGCAAGGCTGCCATCATTCCGGGCCATTCTTTCGTGCCGCCTGCCGTGCGAAAGAAGGAAGGGGTGCAGGAGCAGGATTTCAAGATACGGGAACTGTCCATGTCTTTTCGAGGAGGGCCAAGAGACCTGTTCGTCCAGCCGAACATAGAGCATTCGTATGCAAACAAGAAGTTGACGCTCAAGTTCACGCTGCCCAAAGGCGCCTATGCCACGTCAATACTGCGCGAGATAACGAAGAGCGAGGATTTCATACGCAGAGCGAAGGATTGAAACTTCGGGCAATGCCGTTGGTTTCTTCGTCGCCGACAGCGCTTCGGGCCGCGGCATGGCGTGAACATCGCGTTACATTCAAAAACTCGCTGTGCCGTCATGTAAAGGTTAAATAGGTGGGTCTGATACTTTAATCAGTGTTGTCATGGAACTTCATATTCTATTGATATATATTCTGGCGTATGTAGGCCTTTTCACAACGGCTTTCTACGCGCTTAGCATGGCTTCGTATTACAGGAAAAAAGACAACCCGTCCGAAGCCGAAGACAAGAGCGTCAGCATTGTCATTCCTGCGCACAACGAAGAGAAGGACATCGCAAAAACCATAAAATCCGCCATTGGGATAAATTATCCGAAGGGCAAACTGGAGGTCATAGTCGTGGACGACGGCAGCACCGATTCCACGTATGCGATAGCCAAGTCCTTTCCAATAGCCGTTTTCACGAAAAAAAGGGGCGGCAAGGGCGCAGCGCTGAACTACGGCATCGGGCAAGCCAAAAATGAAATAATAATAACGATGGATGCCGACACCATAGCAGAGCCAGATGCCGTAAGGAAAATGATGGCGCATTTCCACAATGATACGGTCGTTTCCGTGACCCCGTCCATAGGAGTATACCGGCCCAAGGGGCTGCTCGGCAGGGTGCAGCAGATAGAGTATTATCTGGGTGTTTTCATGAGAAAAACCTTCGCCACCGTGAACGCGATATACGTGACCCCCGGGGCGTTTGCGGCCTATAGGAAATCATTTTTCGAGAAACACGGGCTGTTTGAAGAAAACAACATCACCGAAGACCTTGAAATTGCACTAAGGATACAAAGCAAGAAGCTCGCCATAGAGAACGCCCCCAAGGCCGTCGTATACACGATGGCTCCCGAAAAGTTCGGCGACGTTCTCATCCAGAGAAAGCGGTGGTACGTCGGGCTCATCAAGAACATGTGGAATTACCGCCATTTATACGGTTTTGAGTACGGAACGCTGGGGAAGGTCATACTACCTACAGCCACAATTTCCGTCCTCTTGGCGGTTGCGATAATGTCTTATGCCGTTATCCGGAGTTTGGCGGAACTCCAGAAGGATATCGTTCTTCTACAATCGATAAATTTCGCTTTTTACGACGCTTTTGAGATAAGCGTGTATTCATTGCAAAGCATATTCTTGCACGTCTTCAGCGAGCCGGCGTTTATATTCAGCTTCCTCTTCATTTTTATAATCGGAATCTATCTCCATTTTTCCAGAAGGCAGATGCTTTACAAGGAAGGC
>DATDTL010000017.1:0-3171 GCA_035290885.1 archaeon | reverse complement strand
CTCTTGCTATCTCCAACAAGATCGGCAATCATCCAACCAGATAATTCATCCGCAAGATGACCATTCTCATCCCCTCCAGTGAGGCTCATGAAATACTGGTAATCCGGATTATCCGGATTCGCGGGATAAGAGCCTAATGTTATAGAGTTGTTCCTGTCCTTTCTGTCAGTTCTGTTTTGTAAAGTACGCACACCCATTATTAGTTGTCTTTCAGGCGGTCTTCCAAACAACATTTTAATGGAATCGTAAACAGTCGTCACGTTAGCAGCATATTCCTTCAATTCTTGGTCCGTGCATATCTGAGGGCAGTCTATTATTACTTGCCCGCTGGCCACGGTAACGGAATTGCCAAGCGGCTGGTAAGGGGTACGCGTCGCCGTCGGCTGCGGCACTGCGATGGGCGTAGGAGCAAGAGGCACTCGGAATCCGGGCTCTGCTACAAGAGTAGGCACATTTGCCGGCTGCTGTACGGCCTGGATTGTAGCAGGTTTCTCTGCCGTTTTTGGATAGCGGTTTAGCACGACGCGGGTTCCGAAGGCATCCACTAAGGACACTGTGGCAAGTGCGGTGGCTGCGGCCAGCGCGCCGTATATCGCGAGCTTCGGGAATCCGCGGCGCTCCCGCGGTATGGAATACGGCTCGGCAACGGCCGCGCCCTGCGAAATCGCGACTGCGGAGGCACCGGGCGTATACCCTGCTGGCAGACGCTTTAATTCATCAGCAGTATATGCACGGCCGGTTCCGTCCACGACATATGTAGGAGATGTGGTTGTTTGTGGCGACGTTTCGGATGGTTGTGCATAGGCAACAGCGCCCTTTTTGGGCTTAGGAGCACTGCCCTCAAATAAGCCTAACATTATTATTGTTACTACTCAGTAGTATTTATTGCTTTCTATAGTGCGCTTGTTTATATAATTATCTATTTACTACTGTCGCGGCAAGGCTCTAAAATCCCACCTGTGGGAAAAACATGGGTAAAATTTGCAGTATATTGCAAAAATTTTGATTATTGGAGGGCTGTGCGCGTCTTTACGACCCGCATATCGAAAGCCACAGGCTTAAGCCGGCGAAAACGCCGGCTTATAGCAGGTTCGCCTAATATCGGAACTTTCAACGTGAACCTGCTATTCTGTATGTTCAGCATAAAATGTTACAGTATCGACTGAACATAATTATAATCTTCGCGAAAAACACCAAGACACGAAGATTCGGCGTGGGGATGAGGCTGCCACGTTTGAACTGTGCTTACGGCAAGAAGGAAACCCAAAGGCAAGATGCGCGCCAAAAATAGCGAGGTTTCCGTGGGTTCCTTCTGTTTGCGCAACGCCTGCCGCTTTATCGCTATCTTAGCCACAGCTATGCGCAGTGTACCGAGGACATTACGAAAGCGCAATACACTTCGTGGTTTTTCCTTATTGTTTTTAGAGGGGGGCTTTGTTAAATAATCCTCTACGACCACACAAATTGTGCTATGAGGTTATCAAAACGCAACATCTTGTGCGAGGCTTTGCAGGAATAATGGATTTCTAACGCAACGGGCTGCGTTTTCCTGAAGCTGTGGCACAAGAGCTTTGCTATGCAAGAGTATTTTTTCTGCAAAGCCCTTACAGGGTGGCTTTGCCCAAAAAGTAGTAGGTCGGCACAAGATATTGTGATTGCATTATCATAGAGCACGACCCCGCCTCTTCCGGACTTATTAGGCAAAGACTTACAGGGCATTTATTATTTATACGGGCGGCAGAATAGTTATGCAGAGGTGTTGCGAATGGCTGTAAAGAAGAAGATGATAAAGAAAACTGAGAGCAAGGGGTCTTCCAAGAAGAACGTCTGCGAATTCTGCTAAGGGGTTCTAAGATGAAAAGCGCTATTTTCTTGCTTTTGGCAATAATTCTTGTAGCTCCGGCATCATTCTCCCACGAAGAAGATGAAAGTAATTTTGCCCGATTTGACTTCGTCGTGGCGGGCGGCGCAGGAGTTGCAGCGTTGCTGCTCTTAACTGCTGTGAGTATGATATACGGAAAAAAGGCGAAGAAGGGGACGAAGAAGATAATGATGGGGCTGTTCATTGCAATATCTGTCAGCGTAACCCTCTATCTTGCAGCCGGGACCGTTTACACCAACATGATTTCCGAGACCGGCGGGCCGGTTCACTGGCATGCGGATTTTGAAATATGGGATTGCGGCACGAAGTTGGACATGATAGACCCATCCGGACTGTCGAACAGGGTCGGAAGCCCTGAAATTCACGAGCACGGCGACGACAGGATACATGTAGAAGGGGTATTGATACGCAAGGACGAGGCAAGTTTGCATCATTTTCTTGAGCTTACGGGAAGCGAGTTGGCGAACGGGCATCTCATGCTTCGCACTAACGGCGGATACGTTGAAATGAGCAACGGCCAGGCGTGCAACGGCAAGGAAGGCAAGCTTCAGGCATTCCTTTACAGGATAACGAATCCAAGCACCGTAACGAAGACCGGATTCATATACGAGCAGGTCAAGCTTGATAATCCAGAGGATTATGTGCTCTCCCCGCACATAAACGTCCCTCCGGGAGACTGCATAATCATAGAACTTGACGAGGAAAAGAATTCAACTGACAAAATATGCGAAACGTACAGAATAGCCATCGAAAGAGGTGACGTAAGTGGCGGTTGAAGCATACCTTCCTACTTTGGGCATCGTAATAACCACAGCACTGATAGATTCCATCAATCCGTGCGCTATCGGCGTTTTGATACTCATGCTTTCCGTGCTTGTGTCGGCGAAGCAGGACGTGCGGAAGCTCCTGCTACTCGGGGGCGTATACATACTATCAGTGCTTGTAGTTTACTTTCTCGCGGGACTGGGGCTCATGTACTTTTTCGCATCGTTCCCGCTCGCCTTAACCGAGTACATATCGATTGGAGTTGGACTGTTCATTGTGGCTGCAGGGCTGCTGGAGATAAAGGATTACTTCTGGTACGGGAAATGGTTCTCGCTCTCCATACCGGCTTTCCTTGCAAAGAAGCTACATAATTATTCAAGCAGCGCCACGATCCCCGGCGTCATAATACTAGGCGCGTTCGTGTCTGCGGTAGAATTGCCATGCACCGGCGCGCCGTATCTCGCCATAATCACGATGCTATCCCAGTATTTTGACTTCACCGCGCTCATGATGCTCGTGTTGTA
>DATDTL010000016.1:0-11781 GCA_035290885.1 archaeon | reverse complement strand
GGTGGAACGGCACTGAAGGCATCTTTTCCGCGGTCAAAAGAAAATTCGGCGAACAAACACGATCGCACAATATCGAAAACGCCTTCAACGAAGTGAAAAGAAAGTTCTGGGCGTATGACAGGATGAAAACGTACGGGGAATTGCACGCGTAAAAACCCAGATAGCTTGAGCTACCTAATATTTGTGCAACAAAGTAGCTTTATAAACTCAATCCAACACACATCACAATGCGAGGCATTACTCCCGTCATTTCCCTTATTCTTCTGCTGCTGATAACGATCTCCATTGTGGCAGCCGCGTTTATGTTTTTCCAAGGCATAACCGAGACAGCGGGAACTCAGGCACAAGAGTCAACATACGCGCAGATAAGTAGGATTCTGCAAACAGTGGATATAGTGAACGTAAACGATGGAAAAGTGTATGTTAAAAATATCGGCACGCAGGCCATAAAGCCCGAAGACATAACCATTCTTGTTGACGGAGTTCCAATGCCACTGGATAATCCAGGGCAGATAGAGCCTGGCAGAGTTAAAATATTCACCCTCCAGCTTTCCGATGCGGAAAAGGGAAGCTATGGCGGACAAAGAATCGTACATGTGAACGCGCCTGGGAACACGGCCTCAAAATCCGCTGTCTTGTATGGTTCTGTAGTAAGCACAACAACTATACCGTCCGGCTCAACTACGACTACCATTCCAAGCGCTACGACAACGACCACTTCCTCGACCACGACGACCGTCCCCCCTGATTCCACCACTACAACGACCACGTCATCAACGACTACCACATCAACGACCACTACGACTACGGTTCCAGTTTCCCCCCCATCGTTTGTGTTGGCATGGGGAACTCTTGGTACAGAAAATGGGCAGTTCTACTATCCTATGGGCATCGCCGTTGATTCAAGCGGGAATGTTTATGTGACGGATATATTAGATAATGATAGAGTCCAGAAATTCGATTCAACAGGCGGGTTCCTGACGAAGTGGGGAAGCTCGGGCTCGGGCAATGAGCAGTTTAACACTCCTTCCGGTGTCGGCGTTGACTCAAGCGGGAACGTTTATACCATAGACACGACCAACGAAAGAGTCCAGAAATTCGCTTCGACTGACGGCGGAGTGACGTACACATTCGTTACAAAGTGGGGAGGCCATGGTTCGGTCGACGGGCAATTCAACGCGCCTTCCGACATCGCCGTGGACTCGAGCGGGAACGTGTATGTGGCAGATACAGGCAATAACAGGATTCAGAAATTCGATTCAAGCGGCCACTACATGACGCAGTGGGGAAGCCCTGGTTCGGGTGACGGGGAGTTTGTGGTTCCTAACAAAATTGCAGTTGACTCAAGCGGGAACGTAGTATACGTAGCGGACATATTCAGTGACCGAATTCAGAAATTCGCTTCGACTGACGGCGGAGTGACGTACACATTCGTTACAAAGTGGGAACTTAGCCACGCTAACGGTATTGCAGTTGACCTCGATGGAAATGTTTATGTATCTAATTCGAGAGAAAGTAATATCCAAAAATTCGATTCAACAGGCAATTTTATTACAGAATGGGGAGGCCTTGGTTCGGGTGACGGGCAATTTGATCTTCCTGTGGGTGTGGTTGTAGACTCGGCAACGAATATTTATGTGGTTGATAAGAACAACTATAGAATCCAGAAATTCCGTTAACATTAAGTGGTGCCGCCAGAAGTAGCGCAAGGCGCAGGCTCGTCAACCACCGTTCAGGGCCAGGTCGTGCAGGGCTTCAGCCACGAAGAACGATCTGGTCCTAGATTTCCGCGCAACGGGCTGCTCTTTCAGGAATCCCAGCCGCAGCAGTTTGCTGATGTAACGCAGGAAGGTGCGCGCCGCCACCGGTTCCGTGCCGGAACTGGCGCACTGCTGCCGGTATCGCTCCAACAAGACGGACGAGACGATGCCAGGCTGCGCCTGTACGATGGCGCAGAGCAGGCGGTGATGCTCGGTCAGCGACTTGAGCCGGTAGCTCAGGCTCGCTTGCCGCACCTTCTCCCACACGGCGGCGACGTGCTTCGTCTCCAGTCGCTCCGCCCGGCTTTGCTCCGCTAGGTGCGCCGCTTCCCTCAGGGTTTGCAGCGCCAGCCGGATGTTGCCTTCGGCTAGGCGGGCGATCTCCGCGATGGCCGCCTCGTCCTAGGCGTCCGGCAGCAACCCCTCGGCGGCCCGGCTCCGCAGAATCTCCTCGGTTTCGCTGCGGGTGAAGGCTTTGAACGGCACTGGCAGCGGGTTTAGCCGGGACCGCACCCGCTTGTCCAGTTGCAAATAGGAGTCGCGGCGATAGGAGAGCGCCACGACGCCCACGTTGCCTGCTTCTGCCCAGGCGTACAGCAAATCGTTGCGATCCCGCAAGGGCAGTCGGTCTATCTCGTCGAGGATGAGCACGACGATATCCTTGGCGAAAGCGGCGTGGAGCTTGTTCAGCTTATGAGGCACGCTGCGCGCCTCCGCCCCCAGAATCCGAAACTCATGGCACAGCGCGTCCAGGACGGAGTGGCACGACGGGTTGTTCCAGCAGTTGACGTAGGCGCTCTGGATTCGGGTCTTCTTCTCCAAGGCCGCTACCACGCCTTTGGCCTACGGTATTGGGAATCGCTCAATTGACTCAAGACAGAGAAAAGCCATCGAATCCCCTCGCACCTGCAAAGCTTTAAATTGCATGGCGGCGAAGATATTACCAGTGAAGTTCATGAACGAGGCAATTGTTGACGAAGAAGGGAGGGTTATTCTTCCCAAAAGGCTACGGCAGCGGGCTGGACTGGCCGCCCGGAGCACGGTGACCATCCGGGTCGTCGACGACCGGATCATTCTGGTTCCCCACCGTGGTGAGAAGAAGGACTCCCTGATCTGGCTGCTGGAGCACCCGGCGCACGTAGACTCGAAAAAGCTCAAGAAAATCGATCTGGAGCAGCTCAAAGACGAGATGTGGTTGCCCTGATTCTGGTGGACTCCAACATCTGGATCTTCCTCAACGTGGAGACTTACGGCGAGCAGGTGCGTGGCTATGGTGAAAACGTGCGAGCCTGACATGCGTGCACGGGCATATCGATCCTGATGGTTACTGCGGATAATGCGCTACGTGTTATGAGGAGGGAATGCCATGAAACTTAATTTCGGTTGTGGTCGCGATTACAAAAACGGCTGGATCAACATCGACAATAACATAGATTTTAAAGCGGACAAATACGTTGACGTGTTCAAGTTCCCGCTCCCGTTCAAGGACGGGAGCGTTGGCGAAATATATGCCTCGCACGTCATCGAGCATTGCCCGCGACACGTCGGACTGACGAAGCTATTTGAAGAGCTATATCGCATCTGCCGCGAAGGGGCGGTGATCACGATCAAGGTCCCGCACGTTTCGGACTTCGGCGCGTTCGCCGATTCGACGCACCACTATTATTTTAAGAGCGACACGCTTAACTATATTTTCACAACATCATTCACCGGCGAGAAGCCCGTGTCCCGCTTTGAGTTTGTGAGCTCAAAAATAACTGTGGCACTCTATCACTGGCGTTTCCTTAACGTTCTCAATCCTTTCGTGAATCGCTTTAAATGGTTCTCGGAGAAATTTCTGGGAAAATATATTCCCTTTGAGGAAATCACCTGGGTTCTGAGAGTGAAAAAAGGAGAACCCCTTCGGTCCTCTCCAAAAATCAACGACGATCATGCCGGGGTATGCAATGTCGCTTGAACGTCATCAACTGAGAGTCCGAGGTTTTGACCCCATCTTCTTTATCACCGCGGCATCCGGCATAAAACCAGACACCGCTTGAGAAGGTAGTCATGCAGTTGAGACATCTATAGGAACACAAGGAAGGCCGTAGATTTGTTTCTGCCCTCAGCGGAATGAATATCGGGCCTGTTGGCCTGACCCGGCAATATATTCAGCTTCCGCGGCGTGAAAATATAAAGAAACAGAAACCAGAAACAAAAAACCCGGCACGGTGGCTAAGGCGTGGGTCTCATTGGCGAGATTCCCTCGGCCTCCAGCCTTTCGGTGAAAGAGGCGGCAAACTTCTTGTTCCTGGCGCTGATGGTGGGAGATGCCTGGATTCTGTCGAGTATGCGCCGGTAATTCTTGACGGTCCTGTAGAATTCCTCCATGTAGGTATAGAGCGTTCTGTACCTAATAAAGGTAGACACTTGTTCAATGCCGAGGGCGAGTTTCGAACTCGCGACCTCCACGTCGCTCAGGGAATATCATTTCATCGACTTTCGTCTCAAAGCTCATACGCGCTTATGAGCATCGCCCCTTACGGTGTGGCGCTCCACCACTGAGCTACCCCGGCTTTCCTTATAACAGGTTTTCGCATAATATCCGGACTTTCAACTTGAACATAGTATCTGCATGAGATGCTCCAATAATAACCGAGCATGCTTATTATAACTGAAAATACATTTTTTATAGCTTTCTCAAGATGGCAAAACTCGCCAGCATAGCCTCAAGTTGTATGCGCGGGTTGGAGCCTTCGGTCAGGCGGAACTCGTATTCGCCGGTTTTTTCCATGAGGAGGAGCTTCCGCTCGTCCGGGATGTCCAGAGAGTGCAGCTGCCTGTAGACCTCCTTCATTATGTCCTCGGCCTGAAAGCCTTGCTTTAATATAAGATCCAGCAGCGCCTCGCGGGCCTTCTTGTAGTCGCCGGAAACGGCGCTTTGGAGCATGGCTTTCACGGCAGCCGGATCAGCTCCGCCGGCGACTTCGGTTACAGTTTTTTCAGTCACCCTCTTCTTAAGTATGGCGGCAGTCTGCAGGACGTTCACTGCGCGGCGCATGTCGCCTTCGGCTGCGTCAAGTATGGCATCGTAAGCCGGTTCCTCCACATCCACTCCCTCCTTCAATGATAGAGCCTTGAGAAATGCCTTCGTTTCGTCCCGCGAAAGCGGGGAGAAACGGAAAACAGCGCACCTTGACTGTATGGGGGGTATTATCTTTGACATGTAGTTGCAGGCAAGTATGAAGCGGGTGGTTTCCGAGTATTTTTCCATCGTGCGCCTTAACGCGTGCTGGGCATCCTGCGTAAGCGCGTCAGCTTCGTCCAGATATATTATCTTGAACTTTGTTCCCATCGGCATGGTCTTGGCGAAGTCCTTGACCTTGATCCGAATCGTGTCAATGCCGCGTTCGTTGCTGGCGTTCAGCTCAAGGAAATTAGAATGCCAATGGTCGCCGTAGAGTTCCCTAGCAATGCACAACGATGCCGTGGTCTTGCCGGAGCCGGCCGGGCCTGCAAACAGGAGGTGCGGCAGGGAGCCCTCCTTTATGAACGCGGAAAGCCGGGAAACCACGTTCTCCTGACCGTGCATGTCCTTCAGAAGGCGCGGCCTGTACTTCTCAGTCCATATCTCGTTCATGCGTAATACTAAGCAGCCAATATTTATAAGCGCCGGCAGATATAATTAATATGAGAGAGACATGGGCATTACCGGATTCTTACCTCATGAGCATTGGCCTGATTGGCAAGAATAAATTTTACCTTGTTGCCGCGCTGCTGGCGGTGCTTGCCATTGGACTTCATGTTTCCCTTGCCCAGCCACAGGACAGCGCAAACGACACGATAAACCCGAAGCGCATCACTGAAGCGGTTTTCCATATTCTCAAGTCCGGCACCATAAAGGTCAGCGGCGGCCTTGCCTCGGCGAATCTCACGATATCCGTGCCTCAGAAAGGCATAGAGTCGCTAAAGGTCATTGCTGACAAATGGAAATTCATAAACGACAGCAACGGCAATACGGTGCTGCTGCTGGAATGGGGGAACAGCGCAGGAGACTTAAAATACAGCGTGGACATGAGCATCAGGAACAGCGCAGTCTACACGCCCATGAAAAAGATAGGATCGGGCGATTCCTACCTCAAGGCCAACAGCCAGATAACGTTCAACGACAAGATGCGCGATGTGGCTTTTCCCTACTCAAAATCGCTTGAAAAGGCTGCCGAGCTTGCGATGTTCGTGCATAATTACATCAAATACGACCTCAGCTTGGTCGGGGAATCCAAGCCGAGCGACTGGGTAATGGACAACAAGCGGGGCGTGTGCGTGGAATACGCCAACCTGCTTTCTTCGCTCCTGAAGATATCCGGCATACCGTCAAGATACGTAGTGGGTTACGCATATTCTTCGGTTGAAAACAAGCTGGTCGGCCATGCATGGGTCGAGATACTTGCCGAGGACGGCACGTGGATACCGCTTGACCCGACATGGAACGAAGCCGGCTATCTGGATGCCACGCACGTCGCCACGGCATATCAGCAGGACTCCAACCAGACCGAGACGTTCACGTATACCACGAGCGGCGGCAAGGCGGAATGGGCAAGAAACCCGGACACGCTGGAGCTCGCAGACTATTCAGAATCCGACGTGTCGCAGATAAAGCTTCGGGCAGGGGCCCTGAACCCTGAAGAAAAAGGGTACATAATCGCCAATATCACTACAGGCACCTGCATGATAAGCGAGTTGCGCCTGAATTCCTGCGCAGGCGAAGACGCCACGGAAGTGCTGGCGGTTTACAGCCCTGCAAAGGAGATATTCTCGTGCGGGAACAGGGAACTCTACTGGTTCTTTAACGTTTCGCGCGGCTTGCAGGACGGATTCATGTATTCCTGCCCTGTAAAGCTCTACAGCCAGACCGGAAGCCTTGCCGAGAGGCCAATAGTGATATCAGGAAGAACAAAAACATATGGAACGCCCTCCATATCCGGACCGGGAACGGCAGCCACTGGCCAAACTTTTTCTCTCTTTGCAAATTCCAAAAGTAAATTCATTTTTTACAACGATGCTCTTGGAATCCACGAGGATACGGAATGGGCGCTTTCGTTCTCCAAGCCAAGCGACAGCACTTTCTATCTTTATTCCGAGGGCGGGCTGGACGTGAAAACCGTAAAAACCGCAAGAGAACGGGAGTTCAACGTTGATGTACTGCTTCCTGAAAACGTGGCCGAAGGCTCAAACCTCACTGTTTCCGTGAGGATAATCAACGTTGCCGGCTCGGCGAGAGCTGCCGCAGTCACGGTGGCGTTCGGTGAAGCGACCCAGAAACAAACCGTCACAACAAGCTCCGGCTCCGCCTCGGTGGCCAACTTTACCTTCATCGGCGTGCCTGCCGGCAGGCAGGAAGTGCACGTTTCAGTCATAGGCAACGGCATCTATACCTACGACAGCGTGGCTGAAGTTACGCCTCTTGTTCCAGCAGCTGCGCCGGGTACCGATATTTTAACCGGCATCTTATCCGCTATCCTGTCGTTCTTGCATGGCATCTTCGGATGATGCGACAGTGCATGAAACGATAAGGATTATAATGATCCGGATTAGCGACATGGTGAAAATGACATGCATTTCAAGATAATCGCAATAGCAGGCGTGCCGGGCACGGGAAAAAGCTCTGTTGCCAAGGAACTTGCGGCTCTCACGGGCTTCGCGATAATCCGCACAAAAGACGCTGCCAAACGAGGCGCTTTGGCCGGTAAAGATAACATAAGAAAAGTCATGATAGTTGATCCTCAAAAACTGCAGAAAGCCGTCAATAAAATGGCAACTCACGATTCCATTATTGAAGGCATGCTTTCCCACCTGCTTAAGGCCGATCTTGTGGCCGTGCTGCGCTGCAATCCTGCGGAACTGGAAAGACGGCTAAAGGTCCGCAAATGGAGCGCCCGAAAAATAAGGGAAAACATACAGGCGGAAATACTTGATGCAATAACTATTGAAGCTCTTGGAAAGCGCCGGAAGGTGGTGGAAATAGATACATCAAGCAAATCCGCCGCAGAAACGGCGGGCATAATCAAGAAGATCATCTCTGGCGCGGCAGGAAAGAACTACGCCCCCGGCAGCATAGACTGGACGAGAAAATACAGAGGTTATCTCATTAACGCAGATCCCAAACGCTTTAATATCTGAACGTGTTGTATAATCATTATGTCATCAATCCTTCGCACCCTGATACCGCTTTCCGTATTGACTGCCCTGTTCCTTGCAATAGGATATTATTTCGCAGGAAGCGGGGGAATGATAATCGGCTTCCTAGTGGCTCTGGCTGCAAACCTGCTTGCATACTGGTATTCGGACAAATTCGTGCTTTCGGTCTACGGCGCCAAGAAAGTGAAGCCCAACGATTATCCGGAAGTTTACGCCTCGCTTGAGAAGATATGCAAGAAGGCTGACATGCCTGTGCCGCCCCTCTATTACGTCAATGCGAACGTGCCCAACGCTTTTGCGACTGGCAGGGATCCGAACCATGCCGCCGTGGCAGTGACAAAAGGCCTGCTTGCCCATCTAAGCACAGAAGAAGTGGAAGCCGTTCTGGCGCACGAAATAGGCCACGTCAAGAACAGAGATACTCTCATAAGCGCCATGGCAGCGACCTTGGCAGGAGCCATAACTTGGTTCGCCCACATATTCATCTTTAGCAATAATGAAGAGCGCAGCGCTGCCAGCTATTTGCTGCTTTTGATAGTCGCGCCTCTCGCTGCCACGATATTGCAGCTGGCCATTTCGCGCGGCCGCGAATTCGAGGCCGACCGGTTCGGGGCGCACGTTTCCGACCCTCTTAGCCTCGCAAGCGCGCTGGAGAAGATATCGGCGGAAGCAACGGCGCATCCGGTAAAAGGCGATCCTGCCATGTCGGCGCTTTTCATAGTGAACCCGTTCAAGCCCGGTTTTCTGGCAGGACTGTTTTCCACTCATCCGCCGGTGCAGGACAGAATATCTATATTAAGGCACATGTCCGTATAAAATATTGCATTTAAAAATCTTCTGGATGTATGATTAGCTATGGCCAAGAAACTCAACGAAATGGTGCTTAAAAGAAATTACCTCAACGTCTACGTCTGCATGAACTGCAACGCAAAGCTCAGGACCACGCAGACAAAAGTAGCACTGAAGAAGTCTAAATGCAGGAAATGCGGCTCCAAGGACCTGCGCCTCAAGGCCAAGGAAAGGCGCGGCGCAAAGGTATAATCAGGCTCTATCTTACTGTGTCATTTTTATATCTCCAGCACAAATTAACGGATGGAGAAAGCCTCTTTCGCCACTCTTGACGGCGTTGAAATTAAAGGGCACTATTGGCAGGGTTCAAACACTGCCGTGCTTCTTCTGCATATGATGCCTGCCACTAAAGAAAGCTGGAGCAACTTTGCAGAACTGCTCAACAAAACGGGCTTTACTGTTCTCGCCATAGACCTGCGTGGGCACGGCGAAAGCCTGACCCAAGGCATCAGGAAGCTGGATTTCCGTAAATTCTCGGATGCTGAGCATCAGGCTTCCATAAAGGACGTGGAAGCTGCTGTTGCATACCTTACAGCAGAAGGCGCCAAGAATATATACATCACAGGCGCTTCCATAGGCGCGAACCTTGCCCTGCTTTACCAGTCGCAGCATCCGGAAATCAAGAAAACCGTGCTGCTTTCTGCGGGACTGGACTACAGCGGGGCGCTTGCCGAGCCGGCTGCGCGCAAGCTGCAGGCTGAGCAGGCTTCGTTCATAGTTGAAGGCTCTTCTGACGTATCGTGCAGCGGCACCGCCAAAAAGCTGGCGAGCCTTATAAACGGCAGCAAAGCAAGTATTTTCAATACAGCGGCGCACGGCACGAACCTTTTTGCGGAGCAGCCGCAGCTCATGAATGAAATTATCAAATGGTTAAAATTCTAACGAGGAATGATCAATCGCGCAGGCGAGTTTTGTTAACTATAAAATCTACAATGACAAAATAGAACCATGAAATCCATCAAGCCATCTTCATCGGAAGAGCCTGCAATAAAACGGCCCGGAATTACGGACTACGCTTCTATCGTGCGGCCGGAAATATGCGCGGCTGTCGCGGCCACGGTTTATGCTGTTTTTTCAATATACGGCATTTCCCATTCGTCAGCGCCCGTGTTCGCGTCCATTACTGCGTTTATTGTATGCGCCGGAGCGATGTCGTTTTCCAGTTACTTCTCACAGGAAGTGGAATACAGGAGCAGCGCGCTTTTGATGGCTATGATGCTTTCAATTATAGGGATTCTGTCTACTTTTACCGTTAACGTGGATGCGCCTCCATTAGTTGCCGGAATCGCGGCGTTTTCCGCGCTTTATTTCTGGAAACTGAAGCGCATCATGCTCATCGGCAACATCGCATTTGCCGCGCTTGCGGCAATGCCGTTTGCATCGGTGCTGCTGAACGGCACGATCTTCCCGGGTGCCGCGTTTCTTCCGGCTTGCGTCTTTCTTGCCGCTGCAGGAGCGGACATATACAGGAGCGTCAACGGCATGATGGACGACAAGGCCGTCGCATCCATTGCCGAGAAATACGGCGTGAACCGCGCCCGGACAGCTGCAGCGGCTTTCCTTATGTTTGCTATAGTTGCCAGCTTCGCGCCTTTTGGCCTTGGCTTCGAGGGATACGTCTACATGCTTTTTGCGCTGCTGGCTGACATGGTGCTGCTGATGGCAATAGCCGTCCATAAAAATGCCCCTGCAATAACGGCGTTTTCCATGGCTCTCATGACTCTGGCTTTTGCAGCAGGAGCCGCGGTGTTGTAAACGCTTATAAGGATGGCGCGTGTAACTATAGCAGTGATTTCATGGGCAAGATAGATGATTATATCGCAGCTAATTTCCTAAAGCCGTCAAGCACGCTTTACCACACCAACAGGAGCGTTGACGGCACGGGCAAGATACGTGTTTTAGTGCCGAAATCCGACGGCATTGCCCGCGTTGAGTACAAATGCCCGAAATGCGCCCATGAATCGTATGTTGAACAGGAATGGAAAAGGCCATTTGCCATCAAGTGCGAAGGCTGCGGCGCAAAGATAGCGGTGCCCAAGCTCAAGCAGCAGTTCAAGCGCGACATGAAAAAGGCGAAGGCTTGAGTTGTATTTTGTCAAGTTTACAAACTGCAGATGCTTAAATATTTTAATTCTGCTTACTATACAAACTACTCCGCCAGTTTCCTGTACATCGTTTCAACGTTCTTCCTGCAAACGTAATCGTGATGACGGAAGCCGCCGCCGAAGCTTTTGGGTATGTGCATGAGCTCATGAATCAAGGTCTTGTCCTGCTCTGACTTTGGCAACGGAGAGAAATTCTCGGTTATGACCTCTATAACGTAATGGGCCTTGGTTCCCAAAGCCACCTGCATTATGCGCGGCAGGGCGTGGCAACGCGCAAGAGTTCGCTTGCTTTTTGAACCTACGCTTTCAACGCACGCTACGCGGGACAGGTCGTGCTTGATGCCTAATTTAGCGGCTATTTCGCTTATACGGGTCTTCACGGCATCAGAATGATGGTATTTTATCACGTTGCTAAATGCCGGTGGAATAATAAAAGCTTTTCTTCCAAAGTAAAGCAGGTGCCTCGGTAGCTCAGTTGGTAGAGCGTTAACGAATGCCATAAGACATCGTCGCTAAACCTTGGTAAGGTAAAGGCCGCGAGTTCAACTCTCGCCCGGGGCTTTAGTCTCTATACAAACATAGCATACCGATATTCTGGTCGGTATCCTATTCGCATAGCCGCACATAGTGTTGCTTTCTGTGAGTTAGGCGTAGTAGGATAAGGCGGAACATCCCCTTCTTGTCGAACTTTCATGAAAATGTATGCAGCAGCTACATTTTGTGATATGAACCTATCTGATAGATATACGTTATCTGCTATAGACATGATTATCCCAGAAGTCAAAGACAGAAATCTATTTAAATCACTATTATAACGTAACAATTTGAGCTTTTCGCTTTAATTTCGGAGGGATTTATAAGCTTTCCGTTCTTTATAATTTGAGGAGGAA
>DATDTL010000015.1:0-3689 GCA_035290885.1 archaeon | reverse complement strand
ATGTACGACAGGTTCAACGACGAAGGAAAGATGCGCGTGAAGTGGTCGGCTCTCGTGCGCATGATAGAGAACGGCGAATTTGACGAACAGCAGAAAACGATAGATGAGTTCTATGCCTTGATGGTATCAAGACGCTTCATGCCGAACACGCCCGCGATAGCGAACTTCGGAACGACTTTGGGAATGGGCTCGGCATGCTTCCATCCGAGTCAGCTTATATCTACCATGGATGGCACAAAGGCAATAAGCGAAGTGCAAGTGGGCGATGAAGTGCTGACGCACAAGGGAAGATTCAGAAAAGTAAAGGAAGTGTTTGTAAGGGAAACGGATTCCCTTCTTTCATTTGCCTGCAGGAAGCTCCCAAGGTCTACGATGATGGCAACTGACGAGCATCCCATACTCGCGTTCAAGGACGGCGAAGTTGGCTGGTATCCCGCTTATATGCTAAAAAAAGGCGACAAGGCGGCGCTTTCATATCCCGTAGAGACGAAAGACGTTGAAAAAATAAGAGTAAGCGAAATTGTCAGCGGCGTTACTCTAAAGGACGGCAAATGCTATTACGAGTATGCAGGAGGCAAGCATAATGCCTTCGTCCACGCAACAAAGCCGGTTACGGATGCCATTGACGTTGACCATGACCTGATGAAGCTGTTTGGCTTCTATCTGTCAGAAGGCAACGTTTCCGAAAATGAGTGCGTTAGATTCACGTTATCCGCGGACGAGGAGGGCTACTGCAGGGAAATAATATCCATAACCGAAAGGAAGTTTGGAATAACTGCCCGGATAGAAAGCACAAACAATCCGGAAAGAAAATGGCTTTCCCTCAGGTTCCATTCCACAATATTGGCAAAGTTTTTTGCCGGGGTATTCGGCACGGGCTTTGACAGGAAAAGAATACCCGCATGGATCATGGCGCTTCCTGCTGAAAAGCAAAAAGGATTAATGTCAGGCATGATTCGCGGTGACGGCACTGTTTTCAAAAACTGGAACAAGATGAACGCAAGGCTTGTGATGTCGAATATAAACCTTGTTTATGCATTCTGGCAGATGGCGATGCGATGCGGCGTATTCGCGGCATTGGGCAAGGAAAGCATGCCAAAGCTGGGAACTGTTCAGCCTACAAGATGCACTTTGGGTAATGCAGGAGGCCAGTTACTGATGAATGAACTCTATGGGAGAACCATACAGGAAACTGTCGGGGAAGATAACACAACCATTATCAATGGTATAGTCTTCACAGAGATAGAAAATATAGAGAAAGTGGACTATCGCGGGCCGGTCTATAATCTTGAAGTAGAAGAAGACCACTCTTATGTGGCCAACATGGTGTCCGTGCATAACTGTTTCGTCCTTGGCGTCGGCGACTCCATGGAAAGCATAATGGAAACATTGAAGTCGACTGCCCTTATCCACAAGGCAGGCGGGGGCACGGGATTCAACTTCTCAAGCCTGAGGCCGGAGGGCGACTATGTTTCTTCGACGTCCGGAGTGGCGTCAGGCCCCTTAAGCTTCATGAAGCTCTTTGACACGATGACTGAAGTTGTGAAGCAGGGTGGCATACGGCGCGGCGCGAACATGGGAATACTAAACATAAACCACCCGGACATAGAGAAGTTCATCAAGGCCAAGGAAGGAAACAAGGCATTGAGGAATTTCAACATTTCCGTGCTGATAATGCCCGACTTCTGGGAATATTACCAGAACGGAACGCCTTACCCGCTAAGGAACCCAAGGAGCGGGAAGATAACGGGCTATGCCGACCCGAAGTTGCTCTTTGACCTCATCGTGTACCAAGCATGGGAGAGCGCGGAGCCGGGCGTGATATTCTACGATTACGTCAACAAATACAACCCGTTCTTGAAATACCTTGGTCCCATTGTCACGACGAATCCTTGCGTCACAGGCGATACGTTAGTTTCCATTAAAACAGGCACAATATCAATAAAGGAGCTTGCAGAAATGTATCCTAACGGAGGCATTCCCATAACGGTAGAACGAACTATACAAAGCGGGAATCAATTATTAAGGGCGCTTGAATATACGTCGGAATTCAAAGCTTTCAAAACAGGGAAAAAACAAATTACAAAACTGACAACAGAAAACGGCAGGGAATTAAGGTGCACGGCGGATCATAGAATACTGACATCTGAGGGATGGAAAGAAGCATCTTCGCTAACCAAACATGATAAAATCTTTGTCGAAGGCGGCACGGATAGATTACAGAAGACGGAGCCTGAGGGTATTGAAGATGTATACGACATAACAGAACCGGCAACGCACTCCTTCATCGCGAACGGCATAGTAGTTCACAACTGCGGCGAAGTCCTGCTCTATCCTAACGAGTCCTGCAACCTCGGGAGCATGAATGTCTGGAGTTATGTCATGGAGGGCGCGAACGGGGCTTACGTGGACTGGGAAGCGCTCAAACAAGGCGTGCTCACGGCATCGCACCTGCTGGACAACGTCATAGACGTGAACAATTATCCTCTCAAGGCCATAGAGGAGATGACGCTGGCCACGAGGAAGATAGGGCTCGGCGTGATGGGACTTGCGGACCTGCTGTTTGAGCTTCGATTGCCTTACAACAGTGCCGAAGGCCGGGCCATGATGGAGCAGGTGATGGAGTTCATAAACTACCATTCAAAAGCCGAATCCATCAGGCTGGCGAAGGAGAGGGGGCCTGTGCCGTTCTTTGGCAAGAGCTTCTATCCCGAGGGCAGGCTGCCCATATCCGGCGCCGAGGACAGGGAAAGCTGGCACTTTGACTGGTCGGCACTTGCCGAGCAGATAAAGCAGCACGGCATAAGGAACGGCTACACTACCGTGGTCGCGCCCACGGGCAGCATATCCATGATAGCGGGATGCTCTTCAGGCATGGAGCCTGTTTACGCCCTTGTCTGGGAAAAGCACGTTGCCGTGGGAAGCTTTTATTACACCGAACCCGTCTTTGAGAAGATAATGAAGAAGGAAGGGCTCTTTGACGATGACCTTGTCAAGGACGTCTGCGATGCCGGAGGGACATTGCAGACCGTCGGTTACGTGCCGCCCCAGATAAAGAACTTCCTGAAAGTCGCCCGGGACATAACGCCCGAAGACCACATAAGGGCGCTCGCCGCGATACAGAAATGGACCGATTCGTCAGTAAGCAAGACCAACAACTTCCCGGCAGATGCCACGGTTGACGATATGCGCCAGAGCTATCTGCTTTCATACCAGCTTGGCTGCAAGGACGTGACGGTGTTCAGGGACACTTCCATAAAGAACCAGGTGCTTCGCGTTGGGGCAAAAACAAGGTTACAGCAGCCCGTTCAGCCCGTGCAACAGGTCATAGCGAAGGACGCAACCGGCAGGTCGGTGCTCATGTCCGCGCCCGATGTCCGGTCGGACAACGAGATAAGCTCGAACTATTGCCCGAAGTGCAGCATGAAGCTTGTGAAGCAGGAAGGCTGCATGATGTGCATGGACTGCGGCTGGGGCAAGTGCGCGTAGAGGCAATGATTTTAAATTTTATTTTTACCACTATTTCTCAAAATTTTTTCATACAATAATTTTAGAACCCGCATATCGAAACCCACCCGCTTCAGCGGGTGGATGAGGCAATAGCGGGTTCGTGGTGCTTCTGATTTCAACAAACGTTCTAAAGCAGGGAAAAGAAGAAAAAGGTAGGGAGCGAATCTGCCCTACCACAG
>DATDTL010000014.1:0-3733 GCA_035290885.1 archaeon | reverse complement strand
TGTGATTTGAACACAGGCCTCGGCCACCCCAAGGCCGGATCCTACCAAGCTAGACTACAGGCCCCACATTTTTGTATAATTAGTCCGGCAGCAAAATATAAGTATGGATGAAATAACCTGCGTACTTGGGAGGAAGATAGGGATTCACGAAGGAAAGATGGCTACATATCGTGATGCGCCATCCTGAGATGGAAGGCAAGGAGACGGAAATAGCGGAAACTCTCAAGAACGCCGATTTTGTGCAGAGAAGCGCGTACAGCAGTGATGTGCTTCTCTATTACAGAGGCATCCGAATCAAACGGTATTTTGTAGTTGTGGTAAAGGTATTAAATAATCACGGATTCATAATAACATCATATATGGCGCCGGTAATAAAGATAGGGGAAATTATATGGAAAAAATGACGTTTTTCTATGATGAAGAAGGGGATGCGTTGGACATTTCCATAGGCAAGCCAAAGAAAGCGGTCTCAGAAGAGATAGGAAATGACATAATAGTAAGAAAAGACGAGAAAGGCAAAGTGGTAGGCTTTACAATACTTAATTTCGAAAGAAGGTCGGAATCCGAAAAAGGATTCAATGTACCTATAGAAGCTAATTTTGAGGTTGTCTGATAAAGTCAAGAGACGGTAATTATGAAAAAGGAAAAGATAAGCGGCCTTACCGCAGGCTACAGAAAAATAAAAGAAGGCTATATCGCTTACGTGGAGGAAATAGCCGGCGTCAATGCGCAGGGCGATAATTTGAAAGAAGCGAAAGAAAACTTGGCAGACGTTTTGAAGTTAGTTCTTGAAACCAACAGGGAAATGGCAGAAAAAGAACACATACGTTACTAGGCACCGAAATTACATAGAAATTTAATATGAAAGCTTCTCTACCAGTTCTTCCAAATTGACTCTGTCAAAGCTATGCAATAATCCTTCAGGAATCTTCGCGTTGTGCCCGATTGCTTGCAAAACCTGCGGCGTGGTCACGCAGCCTGCGACATATTCCATGCCGATTTGCGGGAATAATATTTCCCACCCGAAGTTCTGTATGTCAACAGGGTAAGTGTCCATGGCGCCGGTTTTAACTATCCATAGGCACCCGTTTTCTTTGGCATACGCGTTAACGGCCGTAGCACTCTCTGGCGTGACGTGAACTGCAGAGTCTTTATGAGATTTCATCGTCCCTGTTATGACGCGATCCAGTATCAACTGCGCCGTCTTTGCAGAGCTTTCTGTTCTTTCGCCCCTGTACAAGAACTTCGTTCCTTTGTGACTTGTAATATCCAAAAATCCGCTTGACGGGCTGACAAGATATACCGGATGTCTGTCCAGATACAATTCGGACAATTTCAAATATGGAGGCAATGCGGTCTGTATTTGCAAAGAGCTTAGCGTTAGCATCGTGGATTCGCCGCCTACAGGTATAATGCCTTCTTCACGTAGTCGTTTACTCAGGCCGCGAGGTTCGGATGCTGCAACAAGATAAGTGACAGGAAGAAGTTTTCCGTCCACGATTGCGTGACCGGCTTCATATATGCCGCATCCCGGTGGAATGTAGCTGTCATTGGCATAAAACTTGCGGGAATGATCAGCAAACGCAGAAGGCGGCATAAGCGTAGCCAAATAAGTCTTCATCTGCTCAATTGTGGGTTCTGCTACTTGTTTTTTTCCTAATCGCCATGGCATAGTCAATTATATCATACCAAAGTATATATACTTTGTTACTATATAGTAATTATTTATATTTATAGTGTTTTTGTAGGATTGTAGAAATAATGCTCGTTATTTTAAGCTCAAAACGGAATAATCACTGTGGCAACAAACAGCGTCTCCGTTGTGGAAAAAGCCGCGAATCAAGCCCTTGAGCTGATGCGGGATGCAGGCTACGGGATAGACGAGCGCATAGAACTGAGCGTGGACGAGAGCCTGCCTTACATGGGATATGCCATGAGGAAGGGCAACGGTCATCGCCTTGTAATATCCGGCAGCGCGGTGAAGTCGCCCATGCTGCCGGGGCTCCTTCTGCACGAGCTTTCGCATGTTCGCAGGAACATTGAGAAGCATCCCTCGCATGACAATGCCCTTCTTGACAGCATTATCGCGCATATTGCCGTCCGGCACGGCGTAAGCCAGAACGCAATGCAGGGCATCCACATGGCAATCAACAATATACAGGATATTTATGCCGACGACATAGTCTTCCGCGTGCTAAAGCGCAGTCCTGTAGTGCCTTTGAGCGTTCTTACGGCTTTCTTCCGGGATTGGATAGCCGATTCGCCGTCACTCTCAAAGGGAAAGAAGAACATGCGGGAAAACGCTTCCATATTACTGAGAAACTCCTTTGCGCTCAGCAACATGGAGCGGCATGGGCTGAAAGACGGCAAAGCGCAGGAGAAGGCCGGCGTCTTCCTCAAGCGCAGCGGGCTTTCGGAAAAGGATTTCGCGTATTTTAGGAAATTCATGAAAGGCCTTGACGAAACCGTGACCGCAAAGCAGTTTGAGAAGGAATTGGAAGCGTATCTTGGCAGGCTTCTGGAAATCATCGGTGAATGAAATGAACTTCATAGAAGAATTCCGCGTCATGGGAACGTTTTACATGATAAACGTCGTTGAAGGCGCGGCAGCGCTCATACTTCCGTACTGGATAATATACTTCTCGGGAATAGGGTTGTCGTTCACGCAGATTTCCATTTTGATGTCGGCTTCCTTCGTGGCTTCGATATTCTTTGAAGTTCCGACCGGCGTCGTGGCTGACGTATACGGACGGAAAGTTTCAGTCGTGTTGAGCTTTTTTCTTGTAGGTTTGGCCTTGGTGGCCGTGCCGTTTGCTGGCGGCTTTGTTGCATTAACAGTCCTGGCATTTTTCATGCAGGCGGCAAATACGCTGTCAACGGGCGCATGGGACGCATGGCTTGTGGACTACGCAAAGCGCGAAGGCGGAAGAAAGCTCGTCCATCCCGCTATGGCAAGGGCGCACGCCTTCAGCCTTGCCGGGACATTAGTTGGATTCCTTGCATCCGGTTTCTTCGTGGCCGAATTCGGCCTTGCGATGCTGTGGATTATCACCGGTATCCTTACGTTTGCCGGCGGCGTCTTTGCCCTTGTTTTCGGAAAGGAGCATTTTGTGCCGCGCAAGGTGAAAGTGACGAAGCTATTGAGCCATACAATGCGCGAAAGCGTCAAAGGCGCGAAGTATATCGCGAGCCACGGAGTAGTTCTCTACGTTGTTTTAGGAACGGCATTCTTGGCGTTCCTTGCCATTGGCGAAATAGCATGGCAGCCTTTCCTCAAGGGCATGGGCATACCCGTGGCTTATTTCGGCCCGCTGTTCGCCGCGGCTTCGCTGGCCGGCATGGCGTTTTCCGTTTTCAGCCGCAAATTCGCACAGGCCGCAGGCTCCCGAAAGGCCGCCCTGATCATTTCGGTAGGAGCGATGAGCGTGCTGTATTTTTCCATTAGTTTTGTCCCAACGTATATGTTTGCCGTGTTGATATTCCTGCTCATCGCCTCCGTAGCAGGGCTGCACTATCCGTTGCGCGAATCGTATTTCCACAAATTTGTTCCTTCCCGCAACAGAGCCACGATAGGTTCAATGAAAAGCCTGATCTACAGCATCGTAGGCATAATCGCGCTCTTTCTGGGAGGCTGGATAGCCGACTCTTACGGCCCGCAGGCCGCATTGGTCGCATGCTCCCTGCTCATACTGCCGGCAATAGCGATGTATGCCATGATAAGGGACAGGACGAA
>DATDTL010000013.1:0-21488 GCA_035290885.1 archaeon | reverse complement strand
TTTGCCGGCTATGTCACCAAAGGCCCAGACGTTTTTCGCCGTCGTTTCAAGATAATCGTTCGTCTTGATGTAGCCACGGGCATCGGTTTCCACCCCGGCTTTGGCTGCGCCCAGCAAGTCGGAATTCGCCACCCTGCCCGTGGCAACCAGAAGCGAATCGGCTGTTACCGCTTTTGTACCGGCCTTGCCTTTGGCAACGAGCGTTATCTTCCCGCCTTTCTGCGAAACCCTCAACGGCTCGTATCCCAGCATTATACTGTATTTTTTGCCCGCTGCCTTGACGTAAGCATCCGCTATTTCCCTGTCCTCGTTCCTCAGCATCATGCTCCTCTGCACGATAATGACTTTCGTGCCGAGTGCCCCGAAGAAATGCGCCATCTCCGCGGCTATGAACCCGCCTCCGAGTATTATGATGCTCTTCGGCTGTTTCTTAAGCCGCAGAGCCTCATCGCTCGTGATGTATTTGATTTTGTTTATTCCTTCTATGACGGGAACAGCCGGCCTTGTGCCTGCCGCAATCACGATCTTCCTCCCTTTTATCGCCTCGTCTCCTGCAATAATCGTCCGCTCGCCAATGAATCTGGCCCGGGCTTTGAATAGCGTAAGGTTCTCTGTATCCTTTATCCCTTCCTCTATTTCACGGGCTTCCTTGTCAACCGCAGCTGAAGCGCGGCTTGTCACCTTCAAAAAATCCACTTTGTAGCCCTTCGGCGCTATTCCGAACCTGCGCGCGCCGTCGATAGTTTCGGCAACGTCCGCAGAGTGCAGGATGACCTTGGAAGGTATGCACCCCCTGTTAAGGCAGGTGCCGCCCATCGCGCCTTCCTCTATCACGGCAACTTTCATGCCGAATTCCGCAGCTCTTGTGGCAACGTTCAGCCCGGAGCCTGCGCCTATCACGACAAGGTCAAACTCTTTCATAAGCAGCAATGTGCGCACGTGCAAATAAAGTTTGCCGGATGCATGACTTTGTTTAAAAAGTCAGTTAAGACCACAAGCAGTTGTGATGTAAGTTCAGAGAAACACTACCCGTTGGGGTGAGGAATCACTTATTAAACAAAACCCGTATGCATATACTATAAATCCTTGTTTTCCATAACCATATCAGGTGATACGATGAACGTTCTGATATACACGAGCCCGACCTGCCACTTCTGCAAGGACGTGAAGGCGCTCTTCAACGAAAACGGCGTGGAATACCGTGAAGTCAACGTCAGGGAAGACGCCAAGGCCCTCGAAGAGATGGTAAAGAAATCCGGCCAGCGGGGCGTTCCTGTGATAGACGTTGGCGGCAAAATCATAGTAGGATATGACAGGCCGGCGCTCATTGAGGCGCTGGACATCAGGGAGTGAAAAAATGGGTCTGAAAGAAGAGGCACTGGAACTTCACCGCAGGAACAGCGGAAAGGTTGAAATAAAATCCAAGGTATCTGTAAAAGACAGGAAAGAGCTTTCGCTCGCGTACACGCCGGGCGTTGCAGAAGTCTGCAAGGAAATCGCAGCGAACAAGTCAAACGCTTATATCTATACCATGAAATCCAATTCCGTGGCCGTGGTCACAGACGGCACTGCCGTGCTTGGCCTTGGCGACATAGGGCCCGAAGCCGCATTGCCAGTGATGGAAGGCAAGGCCATACTTTTCAAGCAGTTCGGGGGCGTTGACGGCTTCCCTATATGCCTTGACACGAAGGATCCGGAAGAGATAATACGCATAGTGAAGGCCATAGCCCCGGCGTTTGGCGGCATAAACCTTGAGGATATCTCCGCGCCGAGATGCTTTGAAATAGAAGAGCGACTGCAGGAGATAGGAATACCCGTGTTCCACGACGACCAGCACGGCACAGCGATAGTCATACTGGCAGCGCTTATCAACGCGTCGAAAGTCGCGGGCAAGCCGCTTGAAAGCATGAAGATAGTGCTCTCTGGCGCAGGCGCCGCGGGCATGGCTGTCGCAAAGCTCCTGCTGTGCGTAGGCGTGGACAGAGGCATATGCACTCCGGCAAAGGAAGTGATCATCTGCGACAGCAAGGGAATCATAAGCAAAAGCCGCAAGGATTTGGACGGCGTAAAGAAATCCATGGCCGCTCTCACCAACCCGCGAAATGTGGAAGGCATGCTGGCTGATGCGTTGAAAGGCGCGGACGTTTTCGTCGGAGTCTCCAAGGGCAATCTCGTAACAAAAGAAATGATAAAGTCCATGGCCCCCAAGCCGATCATATTTACCATGGCAAATCCCGTGCCTGAGATAATGCCAAACGAAGCAAAGGCCGGCGGCGCTTTCATAATAGGAACCGGAAGGAGTGATTTTCCAAACCAGATAAACAACGTATTGGCGTTCCCTGGCGTGTTTAGAGGGGCATTGGACGCGCGCGTGCCGCGCATAACGGAAAAGATGAAAGTCTATGCAGCCAAGGCTCTTGCCGCGTGCGTGAAGAATCCCTCGCAGGAAATGATAATCCCTGATCCATTTGACAGCAACGTGCCGCTGTCCGTGGCCGAAGCGATCAGGAAAGCTGCTAAAGAGTAAACTGCTCGTCACTGCCATGAAAACAGTGATAAACTGGCGATAGTCCTCCCCATTCTTGACACGCAGATTCCCTTTTGTTTTCTTCTCAATGTAAGCACCGTTCAAATATGGCAACAGAATCCGCCATTGCCTACAATCTGCATTAGACGTGAATTTAGTTCGTGCACGTAGGCGACTCGCCCATGCCGTATTCCGCTGAAACGCCGCATGAAGTCGTCACGTATGCCCGGCTGAAGTTGCTGCACGCTGTTATGATTCCCGACGTGTTGACCGTGAGGGTGACCTGGCCGCCCCGCAGGACCGCAACAGGAAACGCAGTCAGATTCGTGCTGGTCTGCCCCTTCATGCTTACCACGGATGCGCCCGTTATGGAATCGTCGTCAAAGCCGGAATTCCTTGCAATTATTCTGCCTACCGACCCGTTGAGATCAAGATACACGCGGTCTATCACTACCGCAGCCGTTGTGCACCCGCTTGTCTTGTTTTTCACGCTGCTTCCAAGAACGGAGTGTATGCCAGTGGACCAGTCCAATGTAAGCGTGCCTACCACTACGGTTATAGCTATTAGCAGCACACTCGCTATCAACGGCGACAATCCTTTCGTTTTTTTCATCATAAATATCAACAATTGTCAGGCTTGCTCTTCTCGTCCGAAACGCACTTGGTTGTCACTACGGCTTTGCTGAAATTGGAGCAGGCCGTCATATCTGTTGTCGTATTGAACTCTATAAGCTTCCTTTCTCCCTGCCCTATGTTCATCGGCAGCGCCGAGGCATTGGTCAGCGGCATTGCAACGCCGTGAGCGTTCAGCACATCCGCGCTCATTATGACGTTAGGCCCCTTTCCCATCACGTACACCCTCATCCTGTTTGCCGGAAAGTCCGCATAAACGTTCTGTATCAGCACGGGATAGCATTCGGTTATGGACTGCGAATTGTTGCTTAGCGTGTCCGTGTCGGACCTTACAAGGCCGAATGCCCAAGGCCCGAGTATGGCAGCCACGCTGAACGCTATTCCAATAAGAAGAACTGAAGCAATAAGCGGGGACAATCCCTTTGTCATGTATCATCAACAGATATATTTCTTCGCCGCTATATAAATATGCCGTTTGGCATTGCTTTGCCGAATAAAGCAGGTTTGCCAATCTGCAGGCATTTAGACGTCTTCCGGATAAAAATTACGGATCCATCGCCGGGATTTCAAGAATGCCATGTCGTTTTCGCTTAATTCTACGTCACCGCTTTTTGCATTCTCTTCCGCGTGCACAGGGTTTCTCATCCCTGCTATTGCAACGTCTGCGCCGCCGTCTGATATGCAGAACTTCAGGGCAATCTGCGCCATTGTCCGCTTTCGATTTGCAAGCCGCTCCTTGATTTCATTCACTTTGTCCACAGTGATTTTCAGCCGGTCCTTGGTAAAATAATCCCTTCTCCAGTCGTCAAAAGCCGTATCGCAGGTAAATGCGCCGCCCAACGAGCCTTCATCAAGGGGAACTCTGGCTATGATTCCCACGTTTTTCTTTCTTGCCAGCGGAAACAATTTATCCCCGGGCGCCTGATCAAAAATGTTGTAGATGACCTGTATCGTATCTATTTCTCCGGAGTTGACCAGCTTCATCGCGGAATCCGGGTCGTGATCGTTGACAGATACTCCGAAAAACCTCGCAATTCCTTGGCTTTTTAATATCCGGAATGCCTCCCGCCATTCGTCGCTCTCAATCCAGCTGTCCCGCCATACATGAAGCTGAAGTATGTCAATCGCCCTGTTTCCCAGATTAACGTAGCTTTGCTTGGCGTTTTGGATTATATAATCTTTCGGAAAGACTTGGCTGATATCGTCGTTTCTCGCCGGCCAGTGGGCGTCTTTGGGCGGCACTTTAGTGGCAATGACGATATTTTTTCCCCTTAGTGCGCTTGCTATCAGCTTTTCGCTGTGGCCCTCTCCGTATTCGAGAGCAGTATCGTAAAAATTCACTCCGTTTTCCCAAGCTTTAGCCAATGCTAATTTTGACATGGAATCTTCGGCTTTCCACATGCCCTCCCATCCCGGATGCGGGCTTCCTCCGCCTATCCCCCATCCGCCAAACCCTATCCGGGATACCTTAAGATTTGTCCTGCCCAGTTTCGTGTACAACATAAATATTATCCTTTCCAAAACAGATAAAACAATATTACTGCGATATTTTAAAGTTTGCGACTTTGGCAACAATTACCCAAAAATAACCATTTCTAGACACCTAGGACTTTTTACACAACTAAGAGCCATATAGCACCTCTATGATCTTCTTGATAGCTTTGTAAGATTTTAGTGCTAGCCGTTCTAAGATGAGTCCTTGCAAAAAATCTCGATAAATGCGTATATCGGAATTGATACAATCGTCTAAAATATCCTTTAACTTTCCCCCTGGCGTTTCTCCATCACGTATCCATAAATTTGTATTAAGAAGCTGGTTTCTGAAATTTTCATCCAGAAAAGGTAATGCTTCCTTTACGTCTCGGCTCATCATTTTATTTTTCCAAATTATTTCATCCTTTGTGTCAGTAGGTAATTGGTATTGAATGTATAGTGGATGAACAGCTATTGTATTTCTAATATTTTGAATAAATCTGGCATCCTTTATCAGAAGTAAAAATTTAGGGGTTTTACGCCCTTCTACTTTATCAATTATTTTTCCTAACATGAACTTTCCGATGGTTATTTCCCAATATGTTTTTTCCTTGTCCTCCGAATTAATAATGATTTCATGAGTAAGAATTCTTTCAAGTACGCTAGCACAGGCAAATATACAACTTCTATAATTTCCGTTGATATAAGAGTTTGTTGCTTCTTCTAGAATGTCCATAGATGGGATATTATGTTTATTGCCAAAAAGAGTAAAAGACTCTAAATGATATGTACGAACAGCTCGCTCTTCACGTGTGTGTTCATCAAATTTTTCTAAATCCTTCTTAATGTCTTCTATTGTTAGCATAACCACTTTACGAACACTGATTTTTAAATATCATAGTTATCCCAAACTCATATACTCCTATATAACCATACAGATGTTATTACGCAAAGCTGGCTGTTGCTCCATCGCTGCATACGCCTGCCCGTTAAAGTATTCGGGTTTCTGCCGGAAAAGCCATTCGTTTTAACCGTTCATTCGGCAAGGTGATTCAGCATCCCTTTGGCAGCCCTTCAAAACGCGCGGTCCCGCACCTGCCGGAAACTATCGCATAGCTGAAGTTGGAACATGACGCAATCGCCCCTTCCGTGCTGAACGATATGTACTTGTATTCGCCGCTGTTGATGTTCAGCGGAAATTGCGTGAGGTTTGCGGCCTCGGAGCCGTTGGCGGCGTAGACCTTGGCCGAGGCTATCTGCTCGGGCACCTGCCCTGAATTTCTCACGTTCGCCCTTGCCATGCCCGCGGAAAAGTCCAGATAGAAATCCTCTATTGCAATGCCTGCTGCGTTGCATTTAATAGACTGCTCGGTTGTGTTGCCTGCGGAATTAGTGGTTGAGCGCAGCAGGCTTGTGAACCATCCGGAAAACATCGGCACGGCTACTGCAGCAATCATTATCAGGAACACCGCCGCAAGAAGTGGCGATATGCCCTTGAGCCGCTTATGCGCAATTTTCATAGTAAACGTCGCTCCCGAAATACGCGTCCGTGACCGAAGGGCAGTTGTCAGCGGAGAACCGTATCCTGCCAATGCTTGAAACCGCCGTGCACGCGCCTCCTAAATCGTAAGGATACCATTTGCTTATGGCCTTTCCGGATGTGTCTTCCACCTCTATCCGGAAATTGTTGTATGTCTTGACGTTCTGGTATTGGGCGTTGTAGACGGACGCCCCGTTCTGGTTGGCCGACTGGTTCACCAAGTTTGTGGAATTGTAAAGCCGCACATACTTGATATTAGGATGGCTCACGTTTATTGTCAACGTCGTGTTGAAATCCCGGCTGTAATTGGAAATCCTGACCTCATCTATGGTTCCGTTGAAATAAACCGATGCCCTGCCTATAAACACGTCTGACGCCGTCTCGTTTATCGCTGAGTTAATCTTCAAGCTCCCCCTGAGTATCCCGTCCATGTAGCAGAACATGTCCGTGCCGTTGTAAGACAGGGCAACATGATGCCATGCCCCGGCAACCATGCTGAAGCTGACGCTGTTAGCGGAGCCGTCGACAATGCAGTTTATGTTTGAATTGCTGTCGTAGATTATGGCATAAGGCCATGAACTCGCCGTGCCCTTGGAGATTATCCCTGCGCTGCCGCCTGTGCTGGAATTGGCGTAGACCCACGCCTCTGCAGTCACCTGATTTGTCACGTTCAGGCTCGCGGAATCCGATGCGTTTAGCCAGCGGTCTATGCCGTTAAATATCAACGCCCCGCCGTATTTGCCAGACGGCGTGAAGCTGCAGTTGCTTGTCATGCCGTGGCATGTAAGGTTGTTCCCGCGGGAAACGTCAAGGGTCGCGCTGGCTGTTGCCTGGTCAAAGTGCCACAGCGCCACGGTATTCGTGTCGTTGGAATAGGCGCTTCTCGAATCCATGGATTGTATCGGCATTTTTGGGCTTCCGGAAACCAGTATGCTGTTGAACGCCTTGTTGTCCATTATTCCCGCGGGAATGGACGTCCTGTTGCCGTATATGACGTGCGTGATGCCGTTTGAAAGCGTTATCGCAAGGCTCGAAAACTCGTCCTGCCGCGAGCCCGTGTTCTCTATCGAAACGTTCACGGTGTAAGGCGAGCCTGTGAAGCAGTTGTTGTTGCAGGTTATCGAAACGTTTCTGACGTAGAACGACGCAAGCTGGCACGAGAGCTTGTTCTCGGTCTGGTTCTTCAGCTCTGTTCCCTGCGTCTGGAAGAGATTCGAAGACCATCCTGAGATTATGCCTGCGGCAACGACCGTTATGCCTATCAGCATTATGGAAACTATCAGAGGATCCGCTCCCTTCATGCGATTACTTTCCCTGCGTTCCTATTTATTTCTGAAATGCGGCGGATTGGCGCCGATAATTTTGGCATAGCCTAACGTTCATGGAAGTCAGCCATGCCGACGAATCCAAGAAAGCCTTTAATTATTGCGCCCCGTAATTACGGTATGGACGTTTTCTGGGCGGATCAGCTTGCGGAAGAGGCTATATCCAGAGCGAAGAAGGAAGGCCGCGCCGTGACGTGCCGGGGCGCAGCGTCGCCCTCGGGCGGAAAGCACATAGGCAACCTGTTTGACGCGGCAAAGGCGTTCATCGTGCATAAAGCGGTGCTGAAGAAAGGCTACCAGTCCCGCTTTATTTTCACCCACGACGACCGCGACCCTCTCAGAAATATACCTGCCAAGCTCCCGAGGCTTGACGGAAAGTGGTATCTTGTGGATGAAGCGGCGAAGAAAGAACTGGAAAAGAATCTGGGAGTGCCGTACTCCAGAACGCCCGACCCGTTCGGCTGCTGCGACTCCTGGTCTGTGCATTTCGCAACGCTCTGGGAAAACGGCGTCCGCGCCTTGGGCATGAAGGACGCAGAATTTTATTTCGCCGAGGACATGTACGAGGCCGGCCAGTTTGACAAATACGTTGAAAAGGCTCTGGAGAGGCTGGAGCTTTCGAGAAGCATTATAAGGAAGTTCCAGGAATCAAAGGAGCCGGATTACATACCGTTTGACGCCATATGCGAAAGCTGCGGCAAGATAATGGGAAAGGCCGTTTCGTTTGACCTTGGAAAGAAGACCGTTGATTACGTGTGCACCGGCCGCGACCTTGCAGGCAAGTACACGATACAGGGATGTGGGCACGAAGGCACGACTACGTTCAAAGGCGGCAAGCTGCCGTGGAGCTTTGAATGGCCGGCCCACTGGGCGTTCTGGAACACCACGTTCGAGCCTTTCGGCAAGGAGCACGCAGAAGGCTCATGGCCAAGATGCAAGGTCATATGCAAGGATGTGTTTGATACCGAGCCGCCGATACCGCACATATACGAGTTCCTCCTCATAAACGGGGAGAAGATGTCCACCCGCTACGGCAACGTCTATATCACGCAGGAGATGCTGGATATAGTGGAGCCCGAGGTTTTTCTGTACTTCTATACAAAACGCAGCAAGAAGCAGAGAAGCCTTGACCTGAAAACGATACATCTTCTTGTGGAAGACTTTGAGAAAGCCGAGAGGGTGTATTTCGGAAAGGACATCACCGGCGAAAAAGACAAGGAAAACTTTGCGCGCATGTATGAAAGCTCGTTTGATGCCCTGCCAAAGAAGATGCCCTTCAGACTGCCCTACCAGATGGCCGCGATGGTTGCAAATCTAGTTCCTGACAGGAACTGGGAGAGGTCTTTGCAGATACTCAGGGAAACCGGCCATGTGAAAGGCGGGCTTTCCGAAGACGATGAAGCTGCCGTAAGAAATAGGCTGCGATTGGCCGGCAACTGGCTGGACAGGTTCGCGCCTGAAGGCACGAAAATAGCCGTGAACGAAAAACCGCCCGAGGGACTGGTCCTCTCCAAGGCGGAGAAAAACTGCTTGAAGGAGTTGGCTGCCGTCATCGAAAGCCTCATTACGGAAGAGGAAATCTACGAAACACTCTACGACATCCCAAAGAAGCACGCCATCGAGCCGAAAGACTTCTTCCGCGCCGCCTATCTCGTTCTCATAAGCCGCGACCGCGGCCCGAGGCTGGCGCCGTTCATAATGGCACTTGGCAGGAAAACCGTCAAAAATCTCCTTGAAAAGCTCTGATTTTTATTTTAATATTGAAGGCATGCATATAACGGTATGGGCGCGAAGCTTCAGGCGGCAGGCGCGGTTTTTGTTATAAGCGGCATAGCCATCTTGGCGTTCATTGCCGGAATATTATCCGACGCCTTCAAGGCCAGCGTCAGCAATGTGGCGGACAAGCCGACAATTGAGAGCGCCATAGCCTCCACCATATCCGTGTTCTTCATTTCCATGCTGCTGATAACCGTAGGCTTTATAGCGGCCCTTGGAAGCAGCGAGAATTAAGGCGCTATAGAAACGGCAAGGAAAACCCGGTAAACCATCCCGCCACTGATTGTGAAAAAGTGGCGGGCTTTAGGGAGTTGATGCAAATTCAATCATCTTCTTCTTTTCCCTGTGCTTTAGAACATTTATCGGAATCAAGGAGAAACCGCTCTTTGTGCATCTCCCCGCTGAAACAGGGATAGTGAAAATGATAATAAACCGGCATGCGATTCGGAAACGAAAGGAAATGCTGAAAAGGCCGTTGCCTTTTATATTCCTTGTGTCGCAACCCGACTCAAACACAGGAACGTTGATCCGCAATTGCTTCATCCCCACTCCGAATCTTCGTGTTTTCGCCGGCTTAGGTGTGCAGGTTGTAAATAGCCGTTGCGGATTTCTGCAGCGCCAGAATCAGAGAAGCGCCTGGAACGATTCCGAGAGCGCCTTCTTCTGGCCTTTGTGACGGAGCATTCTGAGGGCCGAACGGTAATCCGTCCACTTGTAATCGTCGTGCTCCTCGCTCAGGGAAATATTGTCCGACAGCGACTCCACTAGAAACACTTTTTGTTTGGTGCCCGTGTACCCTCCGGGATAGGCTGCCGGATAATCGTATTCTATCTCGGAAGGCATCCTCGTCCTGACCTTTGCCTTTCCGATGCCTGTTTCCTCCTTTATTTCCCGCAGGAGAGCCTCCTCGTCCTTTTCGCCCTTCTCAACGCCGCCCTTGGAGAACTCCCAGCCTTTCCATCCCTTCTGGCGGTGGAGCAGAAGAAATTCCGGCTCCTTTTCGCCCTTCCGGTAAACGATGCCGACCACCCCCTTTCTCGTCTTCGTGCCGGCTTTCATATTCCAAGCGCCCTCTCCAGTATAATCTTCTCCGCTTTCTCCCCGATGTAGCCGGCCATCCCCAGCCCAAGCGTCATTATCATGGCAGAAAGCGACGAAAATAATATGTAATTCACGCTTGTTTCGTATATGTAATTTATAATCGGTTCTTGCTCCGCGACCACAAAAACTATTGACTGGACGATTGATATCGTCATTATGAGCAGCAGGAGCTTTTCGTCCAACTCCACGCCCCTCCAGAAAAACGATCCGAACAGCCATATCGGCGCCAATATCATGCTCAGCACCGGCAAACCGTTGATAAATATGCTGACGGCCGACGCAAAGAGCCCGCTCCCGCCAACAAATCCCTGCATCACGATGGAAGAATGTATAATCCCCACCACCGTAAACAGCAATAACACGGGCAATCCATTGGTCCTAAACGAACCCAAGAAGTCCTTCTCGGACGCCATACTAAAAACTATGTATTTCCGCCCTTAAATGCACCCGCCGGGCAGAAATATATGCTGGGGGCAGGATTTGAACCTGCGAAGGCACTAAGCCACTAGGTATCTCCGACCATGCCGGTCACCTGAACCTAGTCCCATTGGCCGGACAGTCACCTAAGCCTAGTCCCATTGGCCGCTAGGGGACCCCCGCTTCAACACTGCCACTATATTCTTGGAGAAGGGATTAAAAGCCTTTTTGCCGCTTTCGATAATCTCCGCGTCGAAACCGTTTTCTTTGAGGAAAGACGCCAATTCTTCCCGTGTGAAAAGGTATGTATATCTGTAGTACTCCTTGCCCCCGGCTTTCCAAGGCACTTCTGTTTCCTTCGCCGTATCCTTGAACTTCGGCTGGTCCCTGTTCCAGACGCTGACAAGCACCTTGCCGCCGGCGCCAAGAAGCCTGCGGACTTCGGAAATGCAGGCCTTCCTCTCTTTCAGCGCATGCAGTACTGCAACTAACAATATCCTATCAAACGCCGGTTTCAATGGCAGTGCTGCAGCATCAGCCCGTATCAAATATGCCTTTACTCCTTTCTTTGCAGCATTTTCCTTGGCATGAAGAAGCATTTTGTAAGAACTGTCGACTCCGATAACCGTCATGCCGGATAGGAAGTTCCTTCCCGAGCCGCAGCCTATGTCAAGCACCATGCCTTTCCGGCCCAAAAGAAACTCCTTGGCTTCCCGTATTGGGAGCGAGCGGAAAGAATTCCATGTCTCAGCTATATTGTCCCAGGCCGTGTGCATGAATTCTCATGGCAAAAAAGCATAAAGCACTATGCCGCCAGCGAGAGTATGGCTGCGCCGAACTGATACGCCAACAACCCGTTGAAAATCAGGTACATCACTGCGCTGAAGTAGTCCACGGGCTTGCCGAACATCATCTTTTCAGATACGCCGTAACCGGCATCCTTTATTATTACGACTATGGCAGTCAGTATCAGAAGTTCTTTGACGCCAAGCGCCCACAGAAGACCCGCGCACAGCGCGCCTATCGCATCCACTACGTTGTTCGGATGCGGTATAAAGAACGGCCATTCCGGCTGCGGAAGCGGCAGGAACACATATTTTGACGAGTGTAGAAGTGGAATCACCACTATGCTGAACAGGAACGCAGCCACAGGGCCGTAAGCAATGCCGAGTATTATCGTCCCTATCGTGGTGAACTCCACGCCCAGATACCTTATTGGCCCGAGCATGCCGAAAACTATCTTGTCTAACCAGAGTATGGCGTAAGCAACTGCCATTGCCGGGCCGCCGATAAAATACAAAAGCGCCGTGCCGAGGAACAGCGTGGAGAAGAACATCGGCGTCTTGTAGGGCATGCTCATTTCATCACTATGCAAAAGAGTTGGGCGCTACGGTTTAATACATTATAATTCAGGCCGGCAACTTCAACCGGGGAATTATGGAGCTTGTCCGCCTTCTTGGCTGCGGGGTTTAGCGGATTATGATTCCCGGCCGGCGGCTCATGAAAATAATTCGCCTTGAAAATTCTATTTATACCGGAAGCCTAAATTTAATAATGATTCTGGAAAACGCGGCCCTCTTTTTGGCATCAGTTCTTGTCCTTGCCAAAAGCGCCGGCTACGCAACGAAATGCATGATTGACATTGCAAGATACATGCGCCTGTCCGAATTTTTCGTCACTTTCGTCATAGCGGGGATAATTTCCATCATGCCGGAACTGTTCATAGGCATAAATTCCGCCCTGGCAGGGTCGCCCGGCATAGGCGTCGCGACGCTGATAGGGTCCAACATAGCCGACCTTACTTTAATCGTCGGCATAGTCGCCCTTGCCGGAAAGAAAATAATTGTAGATTCAAGCATAATGAAAAACAACAGTGCGTTTCTTGCGGTCACCGGCCTGCCCGTATTGCTTATGCTTGACGGCCAGCTTTCAGGCGACGACGGCATACTCCTTGTAGTCGCTTTCCTTTTCTACATTTCGCAGCTTGTCAGGAAAGAAAAGATGTTCTCCAATCAAAATCCGAAAAACGCCGTGCCCGTGGCAAAGAGCCTTGTTATTTTCACCATAGCCGTAGCCGTCCTGTTCGTTTCCGCTCATTTTATCGTGGAATCCGTAGTCGGCATATCGCAGCAGTTGCTTGTGCCGTCCATAGCAATAGGAATGTTTCTGGTTGCATTCGGAACAACGATACCTGAACTGGCTTTCTCGCTAAGGGCGGTTCTCGCAAAGCATAAGGAGATAGCCCTAGGTGACATACTCGGCAACGTTGCAGCCGACTGCACGCTGTCCATAGGAATAGTAGCCATCATAAGCCCCGTGCAGACGGCGTTCTCAACGTTCGCGACAAGCATGCTTTTCATGGTATTTGCCGCCTTGCTCGTGGTCACGCTTCTTCAGGATGGCAGGAAGATAACGTCAAACGACAGCTTGCTGCTTTTCTTCCTGTACGCCATGTTCGCCGTCATAGAGCTCAGAAGCTATTTCTGACGGGCGCGCTTACGCCTGCCTGTAAACCATGTCGTACATGTCCCTGTGATGTATCCTAAGATAATCAAGCGCTGTTCTTACAAGATCCGCAGACGTCAAAGGATCCCACATCCCGCGGAACCGCCTTCCAGCCTTTTGCTCCGCTTCATCAAAGCCTTTTTTTCGGGCTGCCATCGTGAATGTTTGCGCCGTCTTGCTGTCCATGATGTTGACGCGTGATGTTTTCAGTTTCCTTAGCGCCTGCGCCTCTGCGTTCTTTTCTCCGATTTCTTCTGGCAAATATGCGCCCGCCGACAAGTCTATAAATATTTGGTTCATTTTATCGTTGCCGAATTCCTGATGCACATGACCGCCGCCGATCGCTACGGTGTGTGAAAAGCCAAGATTATACGGTATCGCACTTGCATCCAAGAACGTTTGCCCCTGTTGCGCATAGGGATTGGAACACGATATTACCCCCCTGTTCACGATATCCAGTCTCCGTCTGCGCAATGCCACGACATCTTCCTTGCGCGCGCCCTTGGCGTATTTCTCTTTTAAACCGCCCAACTCCTCCAGAATCGGAAATATGCCCTCGTCAAGAACTACCATATCCAGAAGATTCCTGTATTCCGGCGGCAAATTCATCAGTTTTGTCCTGCTGTCAAACAGATATGCCCTCATTTTCAATCCCTTGACGGGCGCCACAACAACGACATCTATGTCGCTTTCGGAAGGTTCCTTGGTGTAAATTCCAGTTCGCATATCGTATCCCCAACGATATGTATTGGTATTGACACCTTCACCGCCCAACAGCCTTGCTACAGAGCCTGTCAGAACTATCCCTGCATTCGGAAATGCGTCTTCCACCATCGTGATTGCAGCCTTATAATCTTGCGGTTTCATCTTGGTACTGAGTTAGAAACGTTCTTAAACACTGACTGTCCGTTTAACAAAATAATATGCTCCCGACGGGATTTGAACCCGTGTCAATGGCTTGAGAAGCCACTATCCTCTCGGTTTCCGGCATATCCGGAAATGGCCGGGCTAGACGACAGGAGCGTCTAACAAATATAGAACCATATCTTTTTAAGAAATCGCCAGCCGTCGCCTACTCAGGCAGGAGCGTTATGGCGGCCCATATTACTGCCATGCCTGCTGTGATGGCGGCAACCTGAAGCGCGGAAACTTTCGGGCTTTTATGCGCCACAAGCTCGGGAAGCAAATCCACCGTGGCTATGTATATGAAATGGCCTGCAGTATATGCGAGCAGGTACGGCAGAGCCGATTCCAACGAAGATATGAAAAAGTAGCCCAGCACGCCCCCCACCACGGCCGTGAGGGCGGAAAGGAAGTTGAAGAACAGCGCCTTTGCACGGCTGAAGCCGCCGTGGATCAACAGCGAAAAGTCACCTATCTCCTGCGGAATCTCGTGGAATATTATTGCTATGGTTGTTGTGACACCCAGAGCCGGCGAGTGAAGGAAGCTTGCAGCTATCACTATGCCGTCTATGAAATTATGGAATCCGTCTCCTATGAGATTGAGATAAGTGAACGCATGGACTTCTTTCTTGGTATGGTGATGATGCCAATGTATCGATTTTTCCAGCAGGAAAAAAGTCATTATGCCCAGCAACGGGAATAGCATGACGTTCGCGGCTTCATATCCCATCGCTTCCGGTATCAGATCAAGGAATGCCGCGGCAAGGAGCGTCCCTGTGGCAAAGCTGACAAGAAGGAAGAGCATCCTTTCAAGAATGATTTTTTTTATAGAAAGCGTAACTAATCCGACGAAAGACAGCAAGCTTACCGCCAATACCGATGCAAGTATGTCGTAAAGAACTTCCATTCCATCCCCTCAGCCGTGCGCATGCGCCATGTCCAATATCTGCTCAACTATCATCAGTATGCCCGCGAACGCCAGAAGCGCCGGAGGCACGTTCTCGCCGGCGAACCCCTTGATTATGAAGAATATCCCTATTCCGGTCATCGCAATCGTGACCCCGATATTCAGCATAGACGTGCCTTTCATGCTGTATCTTGGATATTATTAATATTTAACTTTATTGTTAATAATAACTATGCTACAGCTTAAAAGGTGTTAATAATGCCGAAAATCATTTCCATGTCGCTGAACGAGGAGCTCCTGCGGACTATGGACGCTGCGCAGAAGGAACTTGGCTTTTCCGGCCGCTCCGAGACGATAAGAGCCGCTATGAAACTGCTTCTTGACGACTATCAGGAGAAAGGCAGGATGGAAGGGACGATAGAATGCGTGATGCTCGTCATGCATAGCCAGAAGGGCGAGGACGCCGTCACAAAGGCAAAGCACGCATACGAGGGCATAATCAACACCCAGATTCATGCGAATTTGAGCAGAGGCAAGTGCATGGAGATATTCGTCCTGAATGGTGACGCCGTAAAAGTGAAAGAGTTCTACGGCAAAGTCCGCGCGATAAAGAAGGTCGAGAACGCGAAGCTTGTAGTGGCGTGATTATTTTAAATATGTGAAATCACATATATATGTGAAGGTGATTCTATGCCAAATCTTACGCTGTCCGTATCAGAGGAACTGCAGGAAAAGATGCGCAGGCATCCGGAAATACGATGGAGTGAAGTGGCCAGAAAATCCATATCCGAAAAAATAGAAGATCTTGATGCCATTGAGAAACTCGCAAAAAAAGCCGGCTCACGGCCAAGGATGCGAAAAGCCTCGTCAAGCGCATAAACAGAGAAGTATATGAAGAGATGCGCAATAAATAAAAGTCGTCATTGATGCCAACGTGTTTTTGTCCGCGCTTATACGCGATTCCGCCACGAGGCGGATTATAGTCAGTTACGGCATTGAGTTTTATTTTCCGGAGCCGGCGCTTAACCGTATAAAAAAATACAAAGATTATGTTCTGACCAAATCCGGGCTAAGCGACGACGATTACAACAAATTGATGGCAATACTCTTAAAATACATAGCGCTCGTGCCCGAGAAAACGATAATGCAAAAATGGGGCGATGCCGAAAACATAATGGGAGCCATAGGCCCTGAAGACATCGTCTTTGCCGCGACCGTTCTATGCGTAAAGGATTCCGTCCTATGGGCAAACGACCGCTATTTCAAAAGGCAGGTGACTATAACGGTATTCGCGACAGAGGATATATTAAAAGTCCTTTCGGACGATGAGACCCGCAGATAAGTATGGTATGCATACAATTTGCTTGCGTCAACGGAGCACCGATCAACGAAAAAACGGACCCGGAGGGATTCGAACCCCCGACCTCTGTGGACTTTTCATTGGTTTCTTCCGTGCGACCGAAGCCAAGCGCTCTATCCAAGCTGAGCCACGGGCCCGTACGACCATATTTACCAGTAAAAGTTATAAGCGCCTGCATGGCACTGCTAATATCATATCCATGAGGCCGAATGCTAAACGCTGCCTGTAAGGTATCCCATTTCTCCCGCCGCTTCAGAAAGCCCTGAAGGCAGCACAAGTATTTTTCTGTGCGGCCCGTCAGTAAGGTACAATCCCGGCTGCTCATAAGGTTCGGCGGGACGTATTTTCACGGTGAGGGGATATCTTTTGAACGTATGCTTATAATACTCTCTGGCATCTTCTATAACGCCTGTTCCCACATATCTATCGGTATGCGTTCCGGAAACGAATATGACAGGAACGCGGCGTTGCCCTGCAGAAAAAGTGCCCGCTATCATGTTGCATGAATCTCTGTAATTATTTTGTCCCTTAAAAAGCCTCAATGAACGATTGTCGGAAGCAAAATCTCTTAGTGCCCCCCTGACATAAAACCAGAGCGCAACGCCATTGTAAAATTCCAGCGGATCGACATCATACGGGGGCAACAGCAGAGGAATGCCTTCATTCTCCGCCTCCCTCATTATTTTTTCCGCCTGCGGCGGCCTTCTTATAAAGCGCCCGCTTAACGGAACGAATAAAGAGCGGTCTAAGTCCATAATTTCTTAATTGCAGAGATCTTAAAAATCCATTATTTTCCAAGAAGCTTTTCCATGACAGCTTTGACCGCGTCAGGCTTCGCCCTTCCCTTCGTCTTCTTCATGACTTGGCCAACTAAGAAATTAAATGACTCTTTCTTCCCTGCCTTATAGTCTTCAACCGCCTTCGCATTCTCTTTCAGCGCCTCTTTTGCAAGCGCTTCTATCTCCTCTTCGCTGCCTATGGCCTGCATGCCTTTTGCCAGTTTTTCAGGCTCATCCGGCTTCTCAACCATCTTACGGAATATCATCTCAGCAGCGCGGTCCGTGAGCTTGCCGTCCTTTACCATGCAAACGAGCTTCGCTACCTGCTGCGGCTTTATACCTGTGTCCTTCATCCGGAGGTCAGCATAGTTCAGGGTCTTTTTTATCTCGCCTGCGAACCACTTTGCCGCGAGCGCCGGCTCGACGCTTTCCGCGACTTTCTCAAACGCCTGTGCAAGGTCTATCTCAGACACTATGGCTTTCGCGAGCTCGGGCATCACGCCCATCTTGGCGTAGCGCTTCATCTTCTGCTCCGCAAGCTCGGGCAAGATTTTTCCGATGGCCTCTATCTTTTCTTTTGCCAGCGTTATGCGCGGCAGGTCCGCCTCGAATATGTAGCCGTAATCGTCCTCTTCCTCTTTGCTTCGCTGAGCCCTAGTGACGCCTGTTGCGGCATCCCAGCCGCGCGTCTCGCGCTTGACCGCCTGCCCGCGCCTGAGAACCCCCCTCTGCCGTATTATCTCGTAGTTAAGCGCTCGTTCAACCTCCTTGAAGCCTGTGACGTTCTTTATTTCCACCCGCTCGCTTTCCGTGGAAACGTTTGCATCCACGCGCATGGACCCCTCCATCGAAGGCTCCATCACGCCAAGGTATTCAAGTATGCTTGCAAGATGCTGCAAAAAGAGCCGCGCTTCCTTGGGCGATCCGAAGTCCGGCTCGGTCACTATCTCGCATAGCGGCACTCCCGAGCGGTTGTAGTCAACAAGTATGTGCGTTTTTTCATGGACTATCCTCGCCGGATCCTCTTCCATCTGCACCCGCGTTATGCCGATTTTTCTTCCCCCGATTTCGCAGCTCCCCTTGGATGCCACGGGCATCTCGTACTGGGTTATCTGGAAGTTCTTGCCCATGTCAGGGTAGAAGTAGCTCTTCCTCGAGAAGAACATTTCCTTCGGGAACGCGCAGTTCAGCGCGAGGCCAATCTTTATCGCCGCATCCACTGTCGCGGCGTTCAGAACCGGCTTGCTGCCGGGCATGCCAAGGCAATACTCGCATGTGAGGGTGTTAGGCTTCTCCTCGTGCCTGTTCGGGCATCCGCAGAACATCTTCGTCTGCGTCCTCAGCTGCACGTGAACCTCAAGCCCGATTTTCATCGCAACACCTTATACGCTATTACTTTTCCTATGCTCTTGCCGTAATAATCTAGGGATTTCGGTATTTCTCCGACTGTCCTAAAACCGAACCTTCTGTGAAAGTTCCTAGAAGGAGCATTGTTTGAATAATACGAAGACACTATGAACCTGAAGCCTGCCTCCTTGGCAAGCCTTTCGAGAATAGCGAACATGGACGAGGCAACGCCAAGTTTCCTGTAAACCGAAGACACTCCCATAGAGAACTCCCCGCAGTAGTGCTCCGTCCCTTCCCCACCCCGCAGCTGCATATTGCCTATTATCTTCCTGCCGCACTCGGCCACCACATGCACGTTCCTGCCTCTCCTGCATCTGCTGATGCAGTCCATGACATATTCCCGCTCTTCCGCGATGCTCGGCCTCCTGTTCATCATGATTTTCGCCCTTTCGTCTACAAGGGCATTGATGTATTGTAGAAGCATTTTCGCATCGCTCTTCCTTGGGAACCTTATCACGACTTCCCCGCCGCCCGCTTCAAGGCGCTCCAGTATCCTGCCTTCAAAAAATTTCATACTTCAATCCCCATCAGGTCTTCGGCTTTGATCACTTCGCCGGAAAACTTCTTCTTCGCCATTGAGACTATGTCCGCTTCGTCGCTGTCCGGATAAAGATGCGTCAGCACCAGCTTCTTGACGCCGGCTTCCTGCGCGGCTTCGCCCGCCTCGTAAGGCGTCATATGTTTCGGGTGCGATCTTACGTGCGCCGCCTCGAATACCGCAAGGTCCGCGCCTTTAGATATTTCGATAAGCTCTTTGCATTTGACGCTGTCGCCTGAATATACGACGCTTTTCCCATGATATTCAATCCTGTAAGCATTGGCGTGGATTTCTGGGTCGTGGATAACTTCTTTCGCGATTATTGTCGTCCGTCCCACCAAGATTTTTTCGTTTCCAACTTCCTTTATGGTCTTGCCAAACTTCGCTTTATCGTTTATCGGAAACTCCGTCATTGCCTTCAGCGACTTTGCCAAGCCACGAGGACAGAACACCCCAATATGCGTTTCCCTGTCAGAGGTCACTGCATCAAAATAAAATATTAAAAAGTCGGAATAATGGTCCGCATGGCCATGCGAAACGAATATCGCTTCTATAGACTTCCTCGTTATTCTAGCTCTTTCCATATTCCATACGCTTCGCGGTCCTATGTCAAACAGCATGCTCTTGTCGGTCTGTACATGTATAGACGCCCCTGCCCTTTTGTTGACAGTTGTGCCGGTGCCAAGGAATGTCAAGTTCATTTTCCTTCCTCGTGTGCTGCTGCTATCGATACAATCTTCTCCTCCTGCAGATGGCCGCCGATTATGTGAAGACCGGTGAACTGCCCGCACGGCACGGATATCATCGGGATGCCGGCAAGGTTAGCCGGCACCGTAAGTATGTCCATCTGATAGTTTTCCAGCGGGGTTCGTTTCTTTATCTCCGAGAACTTCGGCGCCCTTATCGGCATCGTAGGCGCGACTATCGCGTCGTATTTGCTGAAAATGGATTTGAATTCGTTTATCACTAGCGTCCTTACCCGCATGGCCTTGTGATAGTACGCCTCCCTGTAGCCGGCCATCCTCGCGAACGTGCCGAGTATTATCCTGCGCTTGGCTTCCTCGCCAAATCCTTTTGTCCGCACAGCCGAGAAATATTCGTTGAAGTCGCCCTTTATCTCCTGCTCCGCGCCATAGCGCATGCCGCAGTACCTCGCAAGGTTCGTTGACGCCTCGCAAGCGGCTATTATGTAATAAGCGTAAAGCGCATTTTGGGTGTTCGGCAGCGACACTTCCTCGCACGTGGCTCCAAGCGCCTCAAGCTTCTTTATTGCCGCCCGGACGTCCTTCTCAACGCCCTTGTCCACGTTGACGAAGTATTCCTTTGGCATTGCCAGCTTCATGCCCTTTATGCTTCTTGTTTTGGTATAATCCTTCGCAGTCACGGCCAGCGACGTGGAATCCTTGGCGTCATGACCGGCTATGATTGAAAGCATCCATGCAACGTCCTGCACGCTCTTGCCTATCGGCCCTATCTTGTCCATGGAGTTGGCATAATCAATGAGGCCGTGGCGCGAAACAAGTCCGTAAGTAGGCGTGAGCCCCACGACTTCACAGAAAGCAGCCGGGCAGGATATCGAGCCGCCCGTGCTCTGGCCAAGAGCAATGTGCGGCATCTTCAGCGCCGCCGTCAGCCCGGCCGCGCCTCCGGACGAGCCGCCGCAGCTCCTTTCCGGGTCAAGCGGGTTCTTCGGTATTCCCCATCCCGAATTCGTGGAGAATGTTCCGAATCCGAACTCATCCTGATTCGTCTTGCCGATGACCGAGCCTATTTTCTTTACGCGTTCCACGACCGTGGCGTCAAATACCGGCATGTACCCTTCCAGTATCCGCGAGCCTGCGGTCGTCTCCATTCCCCTGACGCAAATATTATCCTTTATCGATACCGGCAGCCCTTGGCCATGCATACCTTCCTCGTGCTGGAAAAACTCAAATTTTCTCAGCTTCTTGAGTTCCTCGTTGAATTTCGCGGAGAAATCTTTATGGTCAATATTCCCGTTCTTCAACGACTGGAGGAATTCGACAACACCCATATTGTAATCCATGCTTTCACTTGTCTATGACTTTCGGCCCCTTGAAGAAGCCGTTCTCCTTGTTTTTTGTGTTGGACAGCGCTTCCTCCTGCGGCAGGCATTGCTCAAGTTCGTCTTTTCTCGTGACATCCTTTATATCAACGGGCTGGTAGCTCGCTTCCTGCGGCGCATCAACCTTTTTCAGGGTATCAAACGCCTTGAGCACGTCTTCCATATCGGCAGTAAACTTCTGCAGTTCCTGCTCCGAAAGATTAAGCCGCGCCGC
>DATDTL010000012.1:0-5066 GCA_035290885.1 archaeon | reverse complement strand
GGAAGCGAACCTTCAGAACCTGTTGCTCCAGCGCCAGTTGTAAACGAACAAGGTGATATATGATGAACGTAAAATCCGCTTTCATGCTGCTTGTCGTGCTCAGTTCGCTCGTTTTCATAAGCGGCTGCGTGGGCAACGACAATCCTGTCAAGAACCAAGAAGACGTTTCCGAGGCAGTGGATGATATAGCCACCGATGTCGAAAACCTTGAAAACACTTTGGACGACATAGGCTCGGATCTGGGATAAGGACAATACATCATTATGGTGTTTCAACCCTGCAGAATCTTAGAGACTCTGAGTAAACCTCAAAACAAAATGAAGGCATAGAAGGCTTGTCGGGCTTGCCCCGGTCAGCGGTCAATTTTTTTATTCGCCGCAAAATATTCCGACGCACCTGAAGGACGGGAAAACGCGAAAACCTTCTTCACGTCCTGCTGCCTTGCGAATTCCATCACAGCTTCTATGAGCTGCGACGCTGGGGACGCGCTTTTGGGAGTGCACGGGGCTGTTGGTATTGACGGGTATTCCAAAAGCATGCAATAGCCGAGAGAAAGCTTGTCGTCAGGCCGCGCTCCTAGCATAAGCGACAGCAACTTCGCGCCTTCTATATCGCCTTTCTTCTTGATGTGGAAGGCATAAACGGGATCCTTGCCTGTTGCTAGGTATTTTTCCATTTCTGAAGCGGGCGGGGCTTTGGCGTTGCCGGGAGTCTGAGGCGCGTAAGACGCGCTGCATATGGAAACGCAGACGATGTTCCTGCCGTAAAGCTTGCTGGTTGACATTGACAGATTCCCTGTGAGTTCGTCGTGTGTTGACTTGGAAAGCTCTTTTTCGCCCAAGTCCGTACGAAGCAGGCTTATCATGCCCTGTATGGGGCCGCCGCCCTTCGGGACGCAGATGATTATGAAGCCGTTGCTTACATGCGCCTGAAATTCTTGCGCGTCTATGACAAGAGGCTGCCAGCAGCGGTTGAAAAGCTCAAGCGCATCCTTCATGCGCGGCTTCTCGTATGCCGCGAGCCGGACGAATTCGTATTTGTCGCTCGAAACTATTGCATTGACGTGCCGGAACTCTGCCGGCGGAATGATATTCCTGAGAACGGAACGCTGGACTTTGCCCGTAGATGTCATGGGCAGACTTTTAGCGTCTATCGCGGCTATGTATTGAGGCACTTCAAAGGACCTTATGTTGGGCAGGGGGTTCATGAGCATGTACTTCAGCTTCGCCTCGGCTTTGACCGGATCCTCGCCCTTTTTCCAGCAAACAACAGCGGCCACTTCCTCGCCGTAGCGCCTGTCTGGTATTCCTACGGCATAAACTTGGTCTATGGCAGGGCATGCATGCTTCAGGCGGTCTTCCACGGAAGCAGGAGAGATGTTTACACCGCCCTTTATTATTATTTCTTTTGAACGCCCCTTAAGGAAAAAGAACGGCTCGTTGTTTACGGCCTTCCAGTATCCCACGTCCCCTGTGAGGAAATAGCCGTTCCTAAACGCGTCGTCGTTGCCTCCGCTGCCAAGATATCCCTCCATGACAGCATCGCCTTTCACGGCCAACTCCCCTTCTCCGCCCTCGGGCAGGGCTTTGCCGTCCTTGCCCATTATCATGACGTCAGCCCATTTCATGGCCTTTCCTATGCTGTTCTCCTCTACAAGGCGGGCATACGTTTTCTTGTCAAGGTCAAGCGGCATGCCTGTGACGCGCAGCGCGGTCTCGGTCTGGCCGTAGCCCTGATAGAGCGGGATCTTGTACATCTCCATGAATTTTCTGGCATCCCCGACAATCACAGGCGCAGAGCCTATCTGTATCCTGTTCACGATCACCTTCTTCTCGGCTTTGAAAGCCGCTTCCTGAGAGAGCTGGTCAAAGCATATAGTGGGAACCACGGAGGTAAACGTGCTTTGGGTGTTTGCCAGTTGGCTCCAGAATTTTGAACTGGAATATCCCGGGGGTATGGCTATGCTCCCTCCGGCAAGAAGCGTGGCAAGCGTGAAGCTGGTGGAATTTATGTGATGAAGGGGCAGGAGCACGAGAAACCTGTCCTTTTCCGTTATCCTGAACCAGTAGCGGATGCCCTCCGCGTTTGTGAGCAGATTTTTCAGGCTCAGCTTTGCCCCTTTCGGGTTCGACGTGGTGCCTGAAGTGAATAATATAAGCGCCAAGTGCTCGGATCCCTTCTTCCATTCCACGGGCTTTGGCGCGGGCAGACTTGCAAGGCTTTCAACGTCTGCAAAGTCCTTCATCAGCCCGGAGAATTTCGCATCCCCTATGAGAAGCTTTGGCTTCGTAAGCCCTATCTTGTAGAGATGCTGCTCTTCTGTGTCCCTCCTTACGTCAAGCGGGGCGGTTATTATGCCAAGGCTCCATGCCGCCCAGTTGACGAGCAGTAGCTCGGCCCTGTTGTGCATGGCAAGGCACACGACGTCTCCGGCCTTCAATTTCAGGCCGTGCAGCATCCACGACCCTATCTTCTCCAGCATGGCTGCGAGCTTTGCATACGCAAGCGTTTCAAGGATTTTGCCGTCCTCGCCGCACGGCAGCAGCGCGGCGGCGTTAGGCATCGCCTTGGCCAGCGCCAAGATATGCCCCATGAGCCCGTCTGGAAAGAATTTCATCTGCATCCAGAAACACATTCCTGCAAACTTTTTTATATTGAACCCGCTTCGGCTTTGTTGAAAAACTCCATCAAGACCACAAGCAGTTGTGATATAATTTTAGAGAAACACTACCGGTTGTGGCAAAGAACCAATTATTCAACAAAGCCACCCGCCTCGCAAGGCATATATAGATAGACCAACAGAAATATCCATGGAAAACGTGCAATTCAAATCTGAAACGAACAGCTTCCAATGCCGCGAGTGTGAGAAGAATATTTCGGTCAGTTCTGTAAGCGTTGACGTGGCAAGGACTGTCACGTGCGAGAAGTGCGGCACGGAATACGAGGTTCTCAAGAGGAAGTCAGGTCCCGGCCTTGAAATAATGATGAAGACCGCAAGCGAGACTGACGCCGAATCCGCGGAAGAAGCCGAACTTGAGGAAGAGGATGAGGAGAATCCGGAAGAGGAAGAAAGATAGAGTCTTTCACGAAAATATGCCTTAAAAACAAAAAAACAAGCCGTTCCTTTACAGGTCGGTTCCCCTGACGGTCTTCCTGTCGTTTGCCTTGGCTCTTTCCACTGCCTTGTCAATCTTTTGTTCAATGTGCTTGTCAAGGGCGTCACAGAGGTCGCCTCCGCAGTTCATTTCTCTTGCTTTTATCAATTCCTTTACCTTTGATGCCACGCTATAAGACATTCAATCGCCTCCTGTGTTTTATTATTCCGATGGTATAGCACCAGACATAAGCATTTGGAAATATTATATGCCCGTGCTGTACGTGAAAGACGTTAAGATGTTTGAAATATTATGCCTTTCACTGTATAATTGCAACGGGAGGATAAAAAGAAGATAGTGCCATAGGTTTTGCACGAAAAGTAGCCAATGAACACAAGATATTGTGATTTTTGGCCATATAGAGTACAACCGGTTGACCGATTTTGGACTCGGTTTTGCATCCACAGCATATGCAACAGCATTCAAAATAAAGGGTATCCCACCACCCAATTTCATGATTCTTTTCACGGCTCCTATCGTATAGTACTGAAACCCGAATTCCGAAAGCATCTCGGTTGCTTCTCTGTCGTCTATAGAGCCTAACGTGAACTCCCTGTAATTATGGAGGCTTCCTATCAATCCGTTGGCGCCGCGGCGGCCGGAGCCCTTATGTATTGCCACGCACGCCGTGGAAAGCCCAGAAAGATAATCTGTTGGCTCCATATTACCGGTAATGCCTTTCTTCCTTGCCATCACGGTCGCCTCGTCCAGCAAGAATATCCTTCCTCTTGCATGATATATTTCGCCGGCACGCTTTTTGAATTCCGAGCCGCGACAGTCTAAATACTCCGCCAAACTTGGCGTATCCCGCTCCAGCTCCGACTGAACCCATAGAAGAGCAGATGTCTTTCCTATACCACAAAGACCGGTGACAGCGACATTATTTCCCGCCGAAAGCGCAGAATATATGCCGGCTCTTATCTCCCTGTAAATATGATTCCGTTCCGGTTTTATTGGAAGGCTGATCAGACTGGTCATTTGCAATAAAAATTAGCCAAGTCTTATATCCTCATCTTCTTGGCGGCCAGCATCTTCTTCATCCTGTGGGCGCGCTTTTCTTCGTGTTCAAGCCGCTCAAGCTTCTTTTCAAGCGCGGAATAGAGCTTTGCCCTGTTGTTCATCTCGCGGATGTGCCGGCATATGACGGGAATCCTTTCCGCTTTTTTCTTCTTGTAGTTGTAGATGCTCGCGGTGATGCCTATGAAATACCTGCCTGCAAGCACTCCAGCCATCCTCCGGCTGCCGGCGTCATATTTCCATTTCCGGGAAACGTTCGTCTTTTTTATAAGAACCAGCACGGAAACCATGTGTTCGCCGGCCTTCTTCAGCTCCTCGGTGTCGTGGGCGCTCAGCTTCTCGGGATAGTCCGGATGGGAGTGGAAATCGCCCACTATCTTCATGCCGGAAACGTGCTTTAGTATATGGTTCATCCTGTTCTCTCTTGCCGTGTCCATGGAAACGTACTCGTAGTCCCGGTTTGCGGACTGGAAGCTCACTGCCTGGTTGACTCGTATGTGCTTGCCGCGGCGCTCGCCAAGAAGTATGCCGTAAGTCTCTTTTTTGTAGACTTCAACCGCCGACAGGATTATGTTCACAGCCGCCGGCTTGCTCAGAATCAGTTTCATTTCCGTGTTAAGGATGCAAAAATATAAAAACAAGAAATCCCACTTCATCATTAGCCACTACTAAATCGTGACGAATGCAAAGCCTTAAAAAGGCTTCTGTTGTAGTATACTACTTATGAGTGAATTGAAGAGCAAGATAGTCGGCTTCCTCACAAGGGAAGACGTGGACATGCTTGAAAAAGCGTCAGCACGCGTCCTCAAGCACAAGAAGAAGTTCGTTGACAAGTGGAGTTGCCACTCCTGCAGCTACGTATGGTTCTACAACACCATCAAGTGCCCGTCCTGC
>DATDTL010000011.1:0-5179 GCA_035290885.1 archaeon | reverse complement strand
GGTACGCGAAGCCACGGGCAGGGCACTGTGGTTCGCGGATTATGACGCAGCAGCGTCCGTGACTAATCCCGACGGCTCAGTCACCCTCGTCAATGACGACACAAACAAGCTGCTAAGGGCTGCAATCGTGTGGGAATCCGGGGAGAAATACGTCATAGCTGAAAGGCAGCTGCCATCCAAGCAGCCGTATATGCGCTATGACTTTCCCGGCGCAATTGACTCGGACCCTTACAAGATAACTATTTTAATATGGAAGGCGTTCTATTAGGATGTTCTGCGTAGAATGCGGCAAGCCTGCCGAATCCGGACACGTCTGCATTGAATGCCTTTCCAAAAAAAGCACGCTGTTCCTCAAGAGCTTTGAGGTCATTATGTGCCCAAGGTGCCCTGATGGCGAGGCCGACGTGCGCAGCGACATAAAGGAAAAAATAAGGAAGTCGCTGGAGTCCCAGAAGGGCGTGAAGTCATTTGACGTGGATGCAAAGCTGGACGGCCCTGTGAGCGCAACCGTGACGGCAGAAATGATTTTGCCGGGCTCAAGAAAAACGCACAAGGAAACGAAGAGCGTGCGCATCGTGGTGAGAAAGCGCCTGTGCGAGAACTGCTCGCGCGTTTCCGGGAACTACCATGAAGCCGTACTCCAGATAAGGGGCAGCCGCAAGGAGGAGATACTGGAAATCGTGCGCTCAATGGTCGCCCCGGAATATCTCGCGCGGATAGACGCCAAGAAAGAAGGATACGATGCGAGGATTGTTCAGAAATCCGAGGCAATCCGTGTTGCTACGGAGCTTCGTAAAAAATTCCTCGTCGTGAGCTCTTTTAAGCTTGCAGGGCAAAAGGATGGAAGGAGCCTATACAGGAGCGTATACGCCATAAGGTAATTATCATGGAAGAACAACAGGAAGCGAGGGTCAGGACACCGAGGCAGGGCGAGGTGCTCGGCCTTGTGGAATCCATGCTTGGCGCGAGCCGCCTCAGGATCCGGTGCCAAGACGGCAAGATGCGCATGGGCAGGATACCTGGCAAGCTGAAGAAGAAGGTGTGGATAAGGCTCGGCGATTACGTCATACTCAGGCCTTGGGACATACAAGGAGAGGCAAACGGCGATGTTGTATGGAGATACACGTCCACCGAGTCCAACGCCCTCAGAAGAAAGGGCATTCTGACCATGTGATGCCGATGAACCCGGCTGAAAACCACGCTATGGAAAAGGAAGTGAAAATACCGGAAGACCGGAAGGCCGCGCTCATAGGCAGGGCCGGCATGACAAAAAATGAAATAGAGTCCAAGACTAGGACAAGAATAAATATAGCCGACGTCATATTGATAAGGGGCGAGCCTCTTGACGTCATGAGCGCCTCCCACATAATCACCGCCATAGGGCGGGGATTCGCGCCTGCGACCGCGATGAAACTGCTTGACGAAAGCGAAATGCTTTACGTCATGAGCCTGCCGGAAAAAGGGCTGGAACGGATAAGGGCAAGGGTTATAGGCACCCGCGGAAAGGCGAGAAGGCGCATAGAGCGGGCAACCGGCACAAGGCTGTCCGTCTACGGAAAGACCGTGTCTATAATAGGAAGCCACGACAACGTTCAACTTGCGACAAAGGCGCTGGAAAAGCTTGTGGGCGGCTCGCCGCACAAGAACACCTATCGCGCCATAAGGAAAATGAAGAAGGAATAATAATGGGAAAGACCGCTCAGGAAATGGCTGCGATGCAGAAGGAAATATCCATAAGCGAGTTCTTTGAGAAGAACCGGCATCTTCTCGGCTTTGACAATCCAACGAAGGCGCTGCTCATGGCAGTGAAGGAGGCGGTTGATAATTCTCTTGATGCATGCGAAGAGAGCGAGATAATGCCCGACCTTGCCGTGAAGATGAAGGACCTTGGCGAAGACAGGTTCCTTGTCACGGTCCAAGACAACGGCCCGGGAATAGTCCCGGAGCAGGTGCCGAGAATATTCGGGAAGCTGCTCTACGGAAGCAAGTTCCACCGCTTGAGGCAATCGCTGACGCACGACGAGCCTGTAATGGCGTCCGTCAACGGAAAAGTCGAAATATTGCCTATAGGAGAACTGGTTGACCGACATATAGGGAATGACGAAGTCAAAGATGTTTCCTCTCTTGACATAAAAGTTCCTTCCTTTGACTGGAAAGAGTACAAATACGCATTCCGCAAAGTCAGCCACGTCATACGCCACAAAAGGAAAAACGAGATACTGAAAATAAAGCTCATGGGCAACAGGGAAATAAAAGTCACGGGCTGCCATAGCCTGTTTTCCGCTGAAGACGGCAAACTGAAGGAAGTGGAAGCGAGAAGCCTCAAAGTCGGGGACTTCCTCGCCGTCCCGAAAAGAATAGCGCCACCCGAGGAAATCGAAGAGATAAATATTCTTGACTATCTGGAAACCCATGACGTAAAGGGCAATTGGTTTTATGTATACGGAATAGAGAAAGACGTGCTTGAAAAGTTATCCGAAAAATCCGTTATTATCCATAAGAAGACGACGGACAAAAGCAGGAAGTATTACAGAATCGGGAGCATTGACATTCTGGATGACAGCTGGAAGCAGTATACGAGCAAGGGATTCCTGCCGCTCCATCTCGCGCTGAAACTTGTGCCAAGACAAGAACTAAGAGACTGCATTCTCCAGTCTTACTATCACGGAAGCCCCACGAAGATACCGGTGAGCCTGAAATTAGAAAGATTTTTCCTGCGGTTCCTCGGGCTTTTCGTTGCGGAAGGGCATACCGACAGAAGGCAAATAGGGCTGACTTTCGGAAAGCACGAGGACTCGTTGATAGAAGAGACTATTGGTTTTGCAAGAAGAATGGGGCTTCATTTCACAGTAGAGCCCAGAGAAAGGAGCATAAGAGTCAAGATATTCGGCAATGTCATAAGCACGCTGATGGAAAAGCTGTGCGGGAGGGGTGCGCACAACAAGCATATACCCGAATTTGTCTTCAGGACAAGCACGGAAAACAGGCAGCATTTCATAGATGCGCTCCATCAGGGCGACGGCCACAAGGTCAAGAAAAGGAATTGCCTGATGTTTAACACAGTGAGCACGCGCCTTTCCAACGAACTCATGTACCTCTGGGCCATGCAGGGAATAACCGCATGCAAAACGCAAAGAACCGGCATAGGGCTCGGAAAGAAACCATTTATCACCCACGTAGTTTCTGTATACGGCAGGGACATAAATGCGTCTTACGTTTTCAAGACGAGCAACGATACAAGAACGAGAACGTTATACTACAACTCCGCTAGGCTTCTGACGCAGCAGGAAACCGACATAGTCATGGTTCCGGTCAAGGCAATTGAAATTATAAACGAGGGGCATGATTTCGTATACGACATCTCCGTTCCGGAATGCGAGAATTTTGTCGGCGGCTTCGGAGGCATATCGTGCCACAACAGCCGCGGCCAGCAGGGCATTGGCATATCTGCTGTGGCATTGTATTCGCAGCTCACCACAGGAACGCCAACAAAAATATGGACGCGCACGGATTCCGACAAGAAGACAACTTACGTGGAGCTGAACATAGACACGCTAAAGAACGAGCCGAAAGTCGTCAAGGAGGATCATCTTGACGAATCGCCACTGAAGGAGCACGGCACTATAGTCAGCATAGAGATGTCGGGCCGCTACAGGAAGACCCAAGGGGTTGACGACTACCTCAAGCAGACTGCGATCGCAAATCCGTTTGCAAAGATAACTTATACCGCGCCAGACGGCGTGAAGACGATATTCCCAAGAAGCGTCAATGAGCTTCCTAAAGCGCCGAAGGAAATGAGGCCGCATCCTTATGGCATAGAGTTCGGAATTCTGCAGCGAATGCTGGCAAACACAAAAAGCAGGAATCTTGGAACTTTCATAGTAAATGATTTTTCATCCACCGGAGCCCAAAGCGCGAAGGAGATATGCGCCAAGGCCAAACTTGATCCGCAGGCCGCGCCGACGTCACTGGACAGGACAGCTATTGATAAACTGCTGAAGGCGATGCAGGAAGCCAAGCTGCAGAGGCCGCCGCTGGATTGCTTGTCGCCCATAGGCGGCAAGGAACTGGAGAAAAGCCTGAAGAAGGAATTTCCCGGCGCGGAATTCGTCGTTGCTGTGCAGCGCGAGCCGACGGTTTATAGAGGCAATCCTTTTGAGATAGAAGTTGGAATAGCTTACGGCGGCGACATGAAGGCTGATGAACAGATACAAATCTTGCGATTCGCGAACCGCGTTCCCCTGCTTTATCAGGCAGGCGCAGGCGCGACCATGGAAGCCGTCAAGGACATAGAATGGAAGCGCTACGGGCTGCAGCAATCCGGCAGCAACGTGCCTGTCGGATCAATGGTGCTTGTCGTGCACATGGCATCCTCGTGGGTGCCTTTTGTTTCGGAAAGCAAGGAAGCGATAGCGCCCTACCCCGACATAGTCAAGGAGATGAAGCTTGCGATACAGGATGCAGGCAGGCAGCTGTCCCGCTACATTTCCGGCAAGCGCAAGGAAGGCGAGCAGAAGAGAAGGCTCCAGATATTTGAGCGGTATTCCGTGGAGGTCGCAACCGCTCTTCACATACTGACGGGCAAAGACGAGAAAAGCATACTCGGAAAACTGAGAGGCATAATAGAGAACAGAAACAAGCTGAAGGAGGCTTCGGAGAAGGCAGGCGATACTGCAACCGAAGAGGCGGAGACCGGGAAGGAGCCGCACGAAGAGGGTGAATGATCATGGCAGACGAGGTCAACAACACAAAGAAGAAGCTCACTGGAATGGGCGAGGACGTCCTCAAGACGCTGGACAAGGAAGGGAATCCGAGCATAGATATACCATTGAGAACGCTGTCCAACGTCGTGTTTGACAAGGCAACAAAGCAACTCACGCTCGGAGATAAATCGGCAAAGCGCTATTTCTTCAACGTAGCGCATTCCAAGAAGTTCATGCAGACCATGATGGTCGGCGGCTTTTGCAAGAGCCTGCTTGATGAAGGAATACACGCCAGCATAAGAGACATGTATTACAACCTGAAGAGAACTTTGGCTGACAGCAACGAAAATACTTTTGACGAGCAGGGCGAATCCGACCCGCTGATAGTTGATATTGAGGTCGCTCTTGACACGCTGCGAGAACACCTGCACCTGACAACAGACAGAAAGGGCATAGTCGCCGGCGACGTCGTGATA
>DATDTL010000010.1:0-2868 GCA_035290885.1 archaeon | reverse complement strand
CAAAATGCCGGATACCCCGTTCCCGTTGGCATCTATGACGTTGGCAACGAGGGCTGCAGCGCTGCTCGTCGTATAAGATGCCTTGTTGAGCGATATGAGAATGCTGCTGTAAGGAAGCACCTTTATGAAGTGGCTAACCACGGTGCCGGACGCGTTTGCAAGTATCGTATAGTTGCCGGTGGAAGACAACGAGAAAGTATAATTCGCAGCTCCGGAAGAATTAGTTATAAGGGTCGTAGAAGAAACAGAAGTCCCTGAAGAATCTCTGACCGTCATCACCACCGACTGGTTTGATATGGCAGTGCTATTGTCTGTCATGGAAACGGACGAGTAAATGCTTTCATTTGCGGTATAGGAATATTTGTTTGTTTTTACGGACACGTCAAGCGAAAACGAAGGCACAGCAATAAGAATCAGGGCAACGACAAAAATATATTTGGCTGCTTTATGCACTTTATCACCTGTAATAAAATTTTATGTTCGCAACCAGTATATAAAGTTTGTTATTTTTTTGCATATATAATTTTTAGGGCGAAATTCCGATGTTTTTGGCGCCAGCTTACCTTTTGATGCATTTCAGCGGCAAAATTCATTTCAGTTCTCGCCTCTTGCACAAAAATCATGCCGTCTCGGAACGGATAAATATCTTCCCGAAGTAATTAAACAAGCCGCCGGGTTGACAGAGCGGCCATGTGCTCGCCTGCAAAGCGAGATAGAGGCGTTCAACTCGCCTACCCGGCTTTCATTGAGCAGATGAAATAAAATCGTCAAGAATGCTCCAAGCATCGCCTCAACGGAATAAGACAGAATTTTGTCCAAATGCTTCTGTCATTTGTTATATTCCTAAAAAATATTAAAGTTTCAGTTGTTGCTATAATCGCAGGATTCGCGCAGAAATGAAGCTGTGATATTCTTGAATAGGTTCATTGGCGAATGTTGCATCTGAACAAATGAATATCAGAAGATATTGTGGCATTGGTGATGTCAATCCTTTTTAAGTTATAAATCCAACTAATTCCGGTGATATCATGGAGCAACAAGGGAACGTGAAGGATCTTATACAGGACGTGAAGAATCTGTCCGGGCTTATGCTTAATCTGGCGTATTCTTCCGTGTTTTTTGAAAGCAAGGAGATAGCCAAGGAAGTGATAATACTTTACAACGACATAGAGGCCATTGAAGGGAATCTCTATCTTCATCTTTTTGCGGCTTCGCGGGGCGCCCATCAGGCAAAGCGCCTCATAGGCGTCATAGAGCTGGCGGAAAGCGCCAAGTTCGTGGCCAACGCCGCCCGGAACATGGCAGAAATGGTACTGGAGGGCAGGGAGCTTCATCCCATTATAAAAGACGCGCTCCATGAAAGCAACGAGAGCATAGCGCGCGAGACCGTGCTGAAAAAATCAATACTCGTGGGCAAGAGCCTCGGCGACATGAAATTGAGAACGGAAACCGGCGCCAACATCATTGGCATAAAAAGAAACGGAAAATGGATATTCGACCCGCAGGAAACCGCTAGGATATGCGAGGAGGATGTGCTGATATTCGTGGGCTCCAAAGAGAGCTGCAAGCGCCTCCACAAGCTGGCTAGAGGGGAACTGAAGAAGCTATAATATCCTCTTTCGAGGCATATTATGAATTCACTGCGTAGCTTTTTGTCCGCCGAGGCACTGGCCTACGTCAAGCTGCGTTACAGCGTTTTTTCCCTTGCCATCAGCGGCCTAACATCCATACTTGCAGGCATACTGCTCAGCAAGTCTGAAGACCTTATACTCGCGGTGCCAGGGCTTCTTGTCTTGCTGCCCGCGGCTTTGGATATACGCGGCTGCATATTCGGCACGCTCGCATCGCGCCTCGGCTCTGCATTTCACATAGGCACGCTAAAAAACTTTGACGTAAGAAATAAGGTTCTGAGGGTGAACGTGTTTGCATCCTTCTCTCTTAGCGTCGTTCTTTCCGTTTATCTTGGCGTCATATCAAAAATTTTAACGTATCTTTTTGGCCTGCCTGCAATACCGCTAGAGCAATTGGTCTCCATATCGCTCATTGCGGGCCTCCTCTCCGGCGTTTTGCTAACTATTGCATCAATATGGATATCGTTTCTTGCATACAGGAGAAGCTGGGACCCCGACAACGTTACATCGCCTCTTGTTACGGCAATAGGCGATTTTTTTACAATACCCAGCCTCATTGCCGCGGCTCTTATTGTTCAACATATAGGCCGTTATTCCGAAATGATATTCTACGCATCCGTTGTCTTGTCCCTTCTTAGCATATTCCACGTTCTCATTTCCTCGGGCGCAGTCCCGAATTCCGTCAACTTCAAGCGCATAATGATGGAATCAATGCCCGTGCTTGCATTATCGGGATTGCTGAGCGCCGCTTCCGGCGTCGTGTTGGAAGCATACGTGCACACAATAATAGCCATACCTGTCGTGCTCATGTTCATCCCGTCGTTCCTTGAAACCGCAGGGAACATCACAACCATACTTTCATCCCGAGTCGGAAGCAAGCTGCATCTTGGCTTAATCAAGCCGGACTTCAAGATGAAAGGCCAAAAGCTCGACGAAATCATCAACTCAATGCGCCTTGCTTATTTCATTTTTCCGCTTTTGGGAATAATGGCGTATTATATCGGAACGTTTGCCGGGGTCGGCGGTCTGGCATTGTGGGACGTGGTCATGCTGTCGGTCTCATCTGGCATTGTCCTTCATCTATTCCTGATTTTGATGTCCATGGCAATATCAATAATATCCTTCAACCACAACATTGATCCAGACAACGTAACAATACCTATAATGACAAGCGTTGCCGACATAGTTTCGGTGCTCGTTATATTGGGAATGGTGCACGTCTTGGGCTTTGTCTAGG
>DATDTL010000009.1:0-10021 GCA_035290885.1 archaeon | reverse complement strand
CAAAACAGATTTTTCAACGGGTCGATAGACAATGTCCGGATATTCAACCGCTCACTAACGGGCGAAGAAATCAACGAGACCATGCTCTCGGAACGTCCCCCGGCGATTTCCGGCCTTCTGAGTTCATGGGATTTAGATGAGGCTTCCGGCTCCCGGCTCTACGACGAGAACAACATAAGATGGACGCCGTACTCAAAGGGCATGCATTTCGACGGCGCGGACGATTATTTGTCCGTGTCTGCGGCTTCGTTCAACGAAACAAATGGCTCGATGACCGGGTGGATGAATCCGGCGAACGTTACTTCCGCCAATGACCAGCCGCTGATAGGGAATCCTTCCGTTGCAAGGGGTCTCGTGGCATGGTGGGACTTCAACGGCAACGTCCTTGACAAGAGCGGCAGCGGCTATGACGGGACCGTAAAAGGCGCGACCGCAACTACGGACGGGATGGGGCAAGGCGCCAAGGCTTACAGCTTCAGCGGTACCGACCAGAACATATCGACCAAGGACATCACCCAGCTCAATAGTGCCAGTGCGTTTACCGTGACTGCATGGGCGCTGCAGACCACCGCAAACACGCAAGGCGTGATATGGGCAAAGCGTGCAACTGACACGAACAAGATCGACCTGACGGCATGGAACGACGGGTTTGATTATGTGGATTTCGCGACCGGCGCCCCCAATATCAACGCGAAATTCGACAATTCCGTCATTGCGTCCGGGGTGTGGTTCCATTCTGCAGTTGTTTTTGACGGTACGGCATCGGGCGATGCCAACAGATTGAAGGTCTATATAAACGGCATCCAGCGCCCGCTTACGTTCATAGATGGAAGGCCTGTGCCGGCAACCACGGCAAATCTGGCAGGCATCAATTTTGAAATAGGGACGAACGCTGCGAATGACTGGAACGGCAAGATAGACGACGTGCGCGTCTATGACCGTGCGCTTTCTCCGGATGAAATAAATGCAACCTATAACAGCAGCGCCGGCTTAAGGGTGCAGTCAGGGCATCTGATATTTGACACCGGCGACTCTTGGCTGAAATACAATGTCTCGTCGTGGAGCGGCTGGCACCACGTTGCCGGCGTTTATAACGGGACAAGGGCGGCATTGTTTGCGGACGGAACTGAGGTCAATTCAACGGATGACAGGAGCTTGTTCACGTTTCCGGTGCAAGCCTATGCCGGCGGAACGAAGGCTTCGAGCTTCAACGGCACGATAGACGAGGCAAGAATATATTCTGCGATGCTGACAGGCTCTGAAATCCGGCAGCTTTATTCCTGCGGGTTTCCCATTGCTCCTGCTAAAATATGGGACGTAAGCGCAAGCTGCAACGTAGCAGGCGAAAATCTTGCCAATAGCGCGTTGAATCTTACCGTCAGAGGCAACGGGAACTTCACGCTGTCGGCCACTAACCTGACCGTGAACCGCGCGGCAATCGAGATTGGCAGCAGAATTGCCATAGACGCGCTTTCTTCCCTAAGGAACGTCAGGCGGGCTTAAGCACTTAAGTTTTGGATATGCCTATTAAGATGGAACGTCTAAAGCCAATCATTCAGAAAAGGGAAATTCTTTACATAATTCTGGTAATCGCGCTTTCTGCGGTTGTCGTATCGGGATTTGCGCAAGCTTCTCGTTCTGAGGCCGCTCTGGAAGCGAAGAAGCTGTATGACATAAGGGCGGGCGGCGCAGAGATATTAAAGACCGAGGAAGTAAGCGGACTCTATAAGGTTACGCTGAGCTTTGCCGACGATCAGGGAAGGGCGGCTCTTCAGGATGTTTACGTGACCAAGGACGCGAAATACGTATTGGCGACCGGCGGCATGGCCGTACTGGAAGACCTGAAAAAAAGCTTGGCGGCAGAGAAAATCTATGCCCAGTGCCTTGCGGATGCGAAAGTGGTGATATTCGGGGCGGGCGGAGACGGCAATTCGCTGCTTCAATTGCAGGCGCTTGACATAAGCAGTTTTTCCTTGAAAATATTTTTCGACTGCTCGCAGAACGTGCAGGCGTGTCAGCAGGCTGGCGTGACTGCAGTGCCCACGATGCGCATAGGCGCGGAAAACCATGAAGGCATCCAGACGCCGCAGTTCGTGGAGCAGCAGACCGGATGCAGGCCCGGCGCGTGACGCGGTTTTGAACGAATATATAGAATAAACGACATATACGTTTGATGAAAACCATTCTTTTCCCGAACAACGCCATGAGTTTTAGCGCTTTGAAGGCCGCGTTAGCCTTCTTGTTTTTTCTGGCGTTGTCCCATGCCGAGCTTTCTTGTACAGTAGTTGCGTCAGGAAGCTGCGCCGGCACGGTTGTCGCGGGCCTTTCAAACGCTTCCAATTCGCACGGCGATTCGTCCGGCTCTTATCCAAACGTTGTTTGCTGTACCGAGCAGTATTCAGGGGTGATAGGCACAAGCTGCTCTGTCGGCCACGAAAGAAACGTGACGCTTTTCAGGCTCTCGGACGCGACAAACGCCCATGCAGAACTCAACAACCAGAGCAATTACGGCACCAATGTCTGCCTTAGCTATACAGCTAACGTGTCCATGGGTTACGGCCCGTCATGCGATGCTTACGACACATGTGTCGCATCAATATCAGGCGATACCAACGCACACGTAGGCAACTGCACCGCTTACACGACCAAGATATGCGCCACAACGAAGAACCTAACCGTCAGAATGACCCAAGGCCAAGGGGATTCGGTTTCCTTGTCTTCTTCCGCAAACCTGACCGTCAATCTCTTTGACGAGGGCATGCGTGCGTTTCCGTCAGGAGTTTCCGGTACCATATGGGTGGAAAAATCAACGGGAATTTGGGACGGCGGCCATTCATGCACGACAGACTCTAACGGCAACTGCTCGGCATCATTCACCCCGGATTGCACTTATACGTCGGGGACCCTAATGGTGAAAGGGGGGCCGCTCGGGGATTCGTTCTACAGGAACAAGAACTCGTCTACTATCAGCATAACCGCGGATATGGGGGCAAAATGCGCAAATACGGTGACATTTTCAATAGAAACAAACCTTAATGGAAACGGCGGAGACGCGGTTGATGTTGACGGGAAAGGCGCAGGCTTCTACAATCCGCCGGAACTTTCGAGGCGTTACGCGTGCCTTGGGGATACGTCCATATCAGGGAATCCCGTACTGGCGCTCGTGTACGCAGGCGACCAGCTGAAATACATTGAGGCCACACCCGGAAACTCCTTTGCCATGAAAATGTCGCAATTCCAGACAAGAAATAAATTTATACTTGCAGTCACCGACGGCGGATGCGGGAAAATACGCGGCAGGTCGCAGAACATAGAGGCCGGCAGCCTTCTTGCAATATCAGATGCCCTTGTAGCCGCAGCCAGCAGCATCCAGATATCTTTGTCATATCCTGGAATAGACATAGTGGGGGACTTTTCCAAGTCCGGCACGTTCACTATAACGCTGCAGAAGAACCAGACCAACGTCACGCAAATAATAGCGAGGGATTGAAAAATGAAAGGAATAATTCAGGAAGTGGCCGTAGTGGCTATAATCATAACGTCGTCGCTCATAGTGATAAATCTGATCAATCCCACGTTGGAAACATCTTCAAACATCCAGAAATTCAACAAGGCGAAAGAAACCATGCGTGTCATTGACGGCATAATAAGGGAACTGGCCCTTGAGGGCAGCGGGGCGTCGCGAAGCGTGAAGATAATCTCGGACTTCGGCACGTTCTCCGTTTCGGGCAGGGACGACCGGATATTGTTTGACATACCAATGGATGCCGCGATCATGGAGCCCGGCGCGGCAGTGCGCGACGGCAACCTTGTGACGACGTCAGGCGCCTCGCTGAGCGCCTATGAGGCCGACGCGGATTCGGACGGCAACACTGACCTCGTGCTGGAAAACAGCGCGCTGAAATTCGCCGTGAGAAAGATAGGCAGCGAGTCTTCATGGGGAAGCATTAATACAACGACTTTCATAGAGCGGATAGAGAACAAACTGAGCGGGGTGAACATGACCCCGACTTCCGGCGTCTATATAGGCGACAGCCTTGCCTCTTCCTACGGCTCAGGCTATACGCAGATATCGCGGCAGGGATCGAATCTTGCAAGCTCGTCCATAAAGGCATTCGTCAACGCAGAGTCCGGACAGCAGTACGACGTCATATTCACGCTAAGGTCGTCAAGCGACTTCGTGGAAATACAGATAAACAGCCTTGGATAAGCCGCCAAAGGGCTTTGCACAAAAAGTAGTGAGTAGACACAAGATATTGTGATTACATTCGCATGGAACACAACCTGTTGGCTTCTTCCGGACTTATTAGGCAAAGCCCCGCCAAAGAAAAACTATTTATATGATATACTGCCATGTGATAATATGATAGGAATATCCCCGCTTCTTGCATCCATAATGCTCATTGCGATAGTGGTGACCGTTGGATCCCTTACATCCGGATGGATGACGTCTACGGTGCGAAGCGTGGCCGCTTCCACTACAAATAAAACGGAAACAGGCCTTGATTGCTCGGGCGCGTCGGTTTCGATAGACAACATCTACATGGTGGGCAGCAACAATCCTGCAGCCACGGTTACTGCAGTTGTCAGAAACAACGGGCAAACCAACGGGATGGCAATAAGCAGCGCTCAGATATACAATAGTACAGGCAGCAACTTTACATCAACTTCCACGCCGGTCACGGGGGTTAACGTAGGAAACATAGTCACGCTTTCGTTTGTTCCGGTTAATATCAGTTCATGCCCTAATGCATTCTCGGAATTGAGAGTCACCACGAGCTGCGGCGGAATATCAGATGTATATAAAGAGCGCCCCAAATGCCTGTGAGGAAAGAAAATGCCCCAAAATTCTTCTTACGGAATGCGCCGCAAGGGCATATCCCCGCTAATAGCTGCAGTTCTTCTTATTGCATTCACGATGAGCATAGCCGGCCTTATGGCGGCGTGGGCCACCAGCTTCACGCAGACAAGGCTCGACAATCTGGATTGCGTGAATGCCATAGAAATATCGCAGATTAGCTTCACGGACGAAAACGTGACAGCAAGGATAAGAAATATAGACAGCACGATAAGCATACAGAATCTGACAATTTCCGTGTTATTCAGTGATGCGAACGCCAGTTCCAACAGGGAAGCGATACCAGTGACCCTTCCTTACGACAATACCGATAACAACGGCCACAGGACCAAAGTGGAGCTGGCTGCGCCGAACCCCCTTGTTCCCGGAGTGGCTACAACCGTGAAGATAAACCTTTTCGCCATCGGGAAGCCTGCGAAGATAGAGGTCAATTCCATGAATTGCAAGCAGCCTACTGCCCGCAACTTTTAAAGGGATTAGTCCTGCAGACGTCGCGGGATAAAATACATTGAAGCACAAGGCGTTGCGTGCGGTCTCCGTTATCCGTATCGGTGATTTTTTCAACAACGCTCTGTAGAAACCCCCTAAAGAAAACTGCCGCGGTATGCAACGCCATTGTTTATCAGGGCAGGCGAGTGCATGCTCCCGCGTTTTCTTGTTCTTTCGTGCAGGCGTCGTTAACTTTCTTGGTTTTGCAATGATGCGGATAGCGTGAATATCATAAAACGCCGCTCATCGGTTGAATCTGACTGATGAAATTGTTTCATTCGCTTTTCTGCCAAAGAAGACTGTTTTATAAGACAACCAAGCTCACGAGGGGAAATTTTGAACATCAGTCAGATGGAACATATGAGCGTTAAACGTTTGCGATATGTTTTTTCAGGGATAAACGGATTTAACCTTTCCCTGTAGAGTATCCTTCTTATGACTGCAGTTGAGATAACATTTTTGGGCACGACCGCAGGGGTGCCGACGAAATACAGGAGCCATGCCGCGGTGCATCTCACCTACAGGAGCCAGGAAGAGGCTTCCATGCTCTTTGACTGCGGTGAAGGCACGCAGAGGCAGATGCTTCTTGCCGGCGCCAATTTTATGAATATCAACAATATATTCATAAGCCACTGGCACGCTGATCATTTTGCGGGCATACTCGGGCTTGTCGAAACGATGAACCTTGAGGGCAGGAAAATACCGCTAAAAATATACGGGCCCGAGGCCGAGAAATTCGTGCCCATGCTTGAAGAGCTTGGATACAGCACTAAAGACTTCGGGCTGATTCCGGTTAATGCGGAATTTGAAGGCAGGGAGATGCAGATACTGCTTGAAAGTGCGGAGTTCCGCGTTATTTCCATGCCAATGAAGCACGGCATACCTGCAGTGGCTTATGCCTTTGTGGAAAAGGAGCGCATCAACGTAGATAAGGCGAAAGCCGCTGCAATCGGGCTGCCGGCAAAGGGCCCTATATTCGGGGAAATCAAGGAGAAAGGCGTTGCAGTATACAAAGGAAAACCCGTGAAGCTGGAGGATATATCCGTAAATATGCCGGGAAAAAAGATAGTCTATACAGGGGACACCATGCCGAACGGGAACATCGCGGCGCTTTCTGCCAATGCCGATCTTCTGATTCACGACTGCACTTTTTTCGAGGACGTTGCGGACATGTCCGGCTACAAGCACGCGAGAATAGACCAAGTCGCTTTGGCTGCCGCGGAAGCCAAAGCGAAGCGAACCATACTGACGCACATAAGCAGGAGATACCAGAGCCCGAAGGAGCTGGACGAGGCGGCAAAAAAATACGGCATGGAAGTCGCGCGCGATTTCATGAAAGTCGTGCTGGAATAATAGCTTTAACTTTCTCCTCGTCAACAACGCTGCGGATATAGCGTGAATATCACGCCATAGCCAAAAAGTTAATGGTATTGGAATAACATAGATTGATTTTATGAATTGCCGGGGTTTTGTCGGTGAAAACTGCCGGATAAAGCTTTGTTGAATAATTGGCTCTTCGCCACAACCGGTAATGTTTCTCTAAAATTATATCACAACTGCTTGTGGTCTTAACTGACTTTTTAAACAAAGCCCGGATAAACAATGCTTAAATAACAAAGCGTGCAATTATTTGCATGACAGATGTGATAATCAGGGTGCCGAAGATGGAAACAGGAATAGAAAAACAAGTGGTCAACGGCATAAGGAACCTAGCCAAAGCCCAGATAGCGAGGGCTATGATGCTGAAAGAGATGGATATGATGCTTTCAGGTAGCAATATCACTGAAGCCGATGCGATCGAAATGGGGCGGACGATAAAAAAAGGTCGTTATGGCAGGCTTAAGAAAGCGGGGCTTGTATAGATGAAATTAGTGATTGACAGCAATATACTTTTTTCTTTCTTCCGTAAGGAATCTTTGACCAGAGAGCTCGTAACAAATTTTGTATTTGAATTATATACACCTTCATTCGCACTTGAGGAACTCTCAAAGCACAAGGTGATGATTTCTGCAAAAGCAGGATTATCCGCAAAGGGATTTGAAGAAATACTGGAAAAATTATGCATATTCATAAAAATAGAAGAGGATTCGGATTACTCTGGTTTCCTAAACGAAGCTCATGAATTATGCCCTGATCCCGACGATGTGGATTTTTTTGCCATTGCCTTAAAATACAAGTGTCCGCTTTGGTCCAATGACGCCGCGCTCAAAAAACAGCCGAAAATAAGGGTTTTATCTACTAAAGACGTGCTGGAAATAGTGGGTTAGGCTGACATGATTATTTTACAATCATGGAAAGATTAAATTCCAGCATTGCCTTATTTATGGCACTATAGAAACTCTTGAGAAAAGCCGCAATGAGAGGTGTCCTTACTGAGGGTGTTGTAAAGTGTAACCCTCCCTGCGGGGCCTCCTTGTCATTTATACAGAACCTTATTTTTATATATCGGCACCCCCAATTATCTGAATGATTGTTGACCTTGCAATTTTGGCGGTGTCCATAGCGTTTCTCGTGAAATTCAGCGACACCGTGATAGTCAACGCCGAGAAACTGGCAAAGATTTCCGGCATTGACCAAGCGGCGATAGGGTTTATATTCATCGCCATCTCCACTTCATTGCCTGAGCTGACGATAGGAGTGATATCCTCGCTAAAGGGCGAGGGCATATTGAGCGTCGGGAACCTGATGGGCGCGAACATAGCAAACCTCACGCTGGTTTTTGGCGCCATGGCGCTTTTCGGGTTCAAGCTTGGGAAGACCGACAGCAGGCAGATAAATTATGCCGTGCTTTCCACGTCTTTCGTGGCACTAATAATGATCGTGGCCGGCAGCATAAGCCTGATGTTCGGGCTTTTTTGCCTGTCGCTTTTCTACATATTTTCAGAGGGCTTCATGAGGCAGGGGATTCAAATCGCCAAAAGCGACGGTTATCGCTCGGCTCAGGCGGTGAAATCGTTTGCATATCTCGTTTCGTCAATATTTGTCGTGGTCATAAGCGCACATTTCGTCACAAATTCTATAATATCACTTGCAGGCAGCCTTCGCGTGCCGGAAAGCCTTCTGGGCGCGACGATACTCTCTATGGGAACGACGCTGCCGGAACTCAGCATAAGCGTGAGCGCCATGAGAAAAGGCAACATGGCGCTGGCCATGGGCAACGTGGTTGGGTCGGTCGTCACGAACCTAACTTTCATCATAGGCATCGTGGCTGTCATGGGTCACATCACACTGACAGGAACCGAAACCGCCATAGCTGCCATGCTGATAGGATTCAACGTGCTGTTCCTTTTCATGACGCATTTCATACATTTCAGGGCTAGGGAGGGCATGGCATTGTTCATATGCTACGGCGCGTTCCTTTTCGCAATGACGATGATTTGACAATTTGCAGGCAACGTCCGGGATACAGTCTTCATCGCATGAATCTTCGTTTATCCGCAATTATCGCAAGAAAACACGGAATGTCATTCGCCGTTTACGTCCTTTTGCAGTTGCTCCAGAAACGTTTCAAGAAACTTGTGGCGGCGTTCTGCAAGGCGCCTAGCTGCGGCGGTGTGCATTCCGCTCTTCAGAAGCATGAGTTTTCTGTAAAAATGGTCAACCGAATATTTTTCGTCGTCCGGCTCCCTGTTTTTTGCAATCGGGTCTTCTTCATGGTGCAGTCGCCTTCTTAATTGGCCGCCAACTGCAAAACATCGTGCAATTCCAATTGCGCCGATGGCGTCGAGCCTGTCGGCATCCTGCAGTATTTTCGCTTCGAGCGTTTCCGGCGCTGCGCCTTTGGAAAAGCTGTGGACGTCTATTGCGTAGAGGATTTTATTGAGGAGTGCGTCTGGATAGCCATATTTTTTGAGCAGTTCCTTTGCCATGGCGGCACTCTCGCCGGCAGAGCGTTTTCTTTCGTCAATAGTGGCCTTGCCCTGCCTTCCGGCGTCGTGCAGTATGGCCGCCGGTACAAGAACGCTCATGTCGGCTTTCTCCTTGGCGCCTATCGCTTTTGCGATTTTCAACACCCTAAGCACGTGGGAGAAGTCGTGGGCAGGGTCTTTGTCGGCCATCAAAATCTCGGCTTCCTTAAGAAGCCCTGTTTCGTCCACGTCAGGTCCCTTCGTTCCACGATGAAAGATATTTTTCCTGCTCCGCGGTCAGCGAGTCTATCTTCACGCCGAGCGCGCAAAGCTTCATGACTGCAACCATGTCGTCCATGTCCTTCGGGATGCGGTGGACTCCCGGTTCAAGCCGAGTTTCGTTTATGTATTTTGCGGCCAGCGCCTGCAACGAGAACGACTGGTCCATCACTTCCGAGGGATGGCCTTCCGCGCAGGCAAGATTCACAAGCCTGCCTTCGCCGAGAAGATAGATTCTTTTGCCGTTTATCATGAATTCCTCAAGGCCGTTCTTCAGCGTCTTTGCAGGAGCGATTTCCCTGAGTTTTTTCACGTCTATTTCCACGTCAAAGTGGCCGGCATTGCATATTATCGCGCCGTCCTTCATGCTGCGCAAATGGCGCTCAGTTATCACCTCTTTGCAGCCTGTGACCGTTACAAACACGTCTCCAAGCGTCGAGGCATCGTCCATCGCCATCACGCCATGGCCGTCATAATAAGCCGCAAGCGCCTTGACAGGATCAACTTCCGTTACGATGACATGGGCGCCCATGCCTTTGGCCATGGC
>DATDTL010000008.1:0-6669 GCA_035290885.1 archaeon | reverse complement strand
ATCGCCGCTATCACGCGGTCTATGCCAAGTCCAAAGCCCGTGGCAGGGGTGGGCTCGCCGCCGTATTTTTCTATCAGGCGGTCATACCTGCCGCCGCCAAGCACGGAGCCTACGGACTCCGCACCTTTTATGCGTATCTCGAATATGAAGCCGGTGTAATAATCCAGCCCGCGGGCTATAGAGAAGTCCTGTTTCACGAACTTTCTATAATCCTTGGGCAGCAGCGCCGTTATCGCGTTAAGCTCTGCGTCCTCCTCTTCGGATTTCACGGACTTGATTATCCCGTCTATCTGTTTTGCCCCGGCTATAACCGAAAGCTCCTTTCTCACTTCCGCCTCGCCTTTCTTTTCAAGCTTGTCAATCGCACGGAACAAGGCTTCTTTCTCCGTTATGCCGGCTTTCTCGGCCATGGCATCCATGATTTTACGGCTGTTTATTCTGACGCCCATTCCCTTCACGCCGAGCGAAAGCATGCAGTCTATCGCCAATTCAAGCATCTCTGCGTCTGCCTCTACCGAGGGCGAACCTATGATCTCCGCGTCGCACTGGGAGAACTCGCGCCATCTGCCTTTGGAAATGTCCTCGTAGCGCCATACTTTATTAATATAGTACCACTTCACGGGCTTGGGGAACTTCTGCGACAGGAAAACCCGCACGATAGGCACGGTAAGGTCATAACGAAGGCCGAGCGCACGCTTTGACTTGTCTTCAAAACGGTAAATGTCTTTTACGGCTGCCTCGCCCAGCGAGCCCTTGGCTGTGAGCATCTCAAGGCTTTCAAACGCCGGCGTATCAACTTCGCCAAAGCCGTACTTCTCAAAAACAGCGCGGCATGCATCAAAGGCCTTCCTTCTCTTTGCCATTTCGTCTGGCAGGAAATCGCGCGTGCCTTTAGGCGGCTGGAACGTCATGGATAATCACAATCTTCATAGCTTAAGCATAATCACGTTCAAATCACTTATTCGTTCGTAATGTGCATCGCCTGTAACGAGCGTGGCGCCATGCCTCATTGATACCGATGCCGTGACCAGATCCATTATCGGCACAAGCTTACCTTCTCTTTCCAGTTTCCATTTCATGCGGGCATATTCAGAAGCAGAAGGCTTGTCAAAATCCAATACTCTATACTGATTCAGCGAGACAATCGCGGCATCCCGTTTTTCTTTATTCACGTTCATCAAACCGAACGAGAATTCCGCGTATACTGCAGACGTGATCGCAATGTCTTCCGGGTGTTCCTTTCTCATCTTGCTTATCCTTTCTATAACCTTCACATTATTCCTTTCCAACTCTATCAGGGCATCCGTATCAAGCACAATCATTGCATCACCACTATTCGAAATCGTATTCTTTTTCGAATATCTTCAGCGCTTCCTTCATTTTTTTGGCGTCCTTTTCGGTAAGGGCTTTGCGCTTTAATAAGCTGTCCCAGTTATCGATTTTTCTTTCCATCTTTACATGCTCCTCCACGAGATATCCGAAAAATTCCCCGACCTTGAGGCCATGCATAGCAGCCTCGGCACGGAAGGCTTTCCAATTCTCTTCTTTAACGTCCTTTACTAGTTTTTGCATAAAGTATAACTTGTATATACTAATTTATAAGCTTTATGCGGGCATCCCGTTATTGCTCATCCTTATGTCGGCGGATTTATGGTTGACGACCTTTTCGCGGCCGAAATGCCATACTATCACTTGCTTTTAGCTAACTCTATCAGATTATAAATTCTTTCCGTAGGTCCGTCGGAAATGTTGCCATTCCCGAATAATTTCTCATATGCATCCGCCAGCTTAAAGGCATAATCGAAAGAGGGATTGCCGTCAAATGCCTTTCTTTGCAATGACGGCATATCATCTGAAAATAGTATCCTTTCTGTTTGAGCGGGTTTGCCTATGTAGGGCATTGCTATTTTCACTTCCCCGTCTTCAGTTGCACTTGGCTGCGATGTGCGGATTATACCAATGCCGGATTCTTCTATGAACGCGTCGTACAATTCTTCGGAAGGCGGGCCGATTTTCCAGTCTACGCCATACTTTTTCCTCAACCACAACGCTTCCGCCACCTCTACCGGCACGTATAGACTTCCACTATATAAACCATCGAAACTCTTGCCGAGCGATTTCCCCATCTCGCCCGCGACTTCTCGCGGGAAATCTCTTAATGTAATGCCTCTTTCGCGAAGATTCTCCGGCAGGCGCTCCGCAATCCCGCCTTCCAGAAGACGCCTTACGATTTCCCAATAGCCCGGCTCGTTCCAGAAATCATACGTCGTCAGAACGGTGCCGGATATTGCAAGATTTGTCATCACGTTGGAAAGAAGCGCCTGTTTGCCAGCGTCAAGAACCGCCCTCCGCTCGGCTTGCTTTGCCGCCTCCTTTCCCGTCCTTGAGTTCAGGCAATTGTAGACGCCGGCTACGTATGGATAGAAAAGTGCGCCGGTATTCCGCTGGACATGTGCGGCTGCGAGGAAACCGTCCAATTGGTCTATCGGCTCAAGGCCGGCATTGGCACTCACGTTCAGCCCATAATAGAGATTATTGCCCGAATATTCTCTCGGTTCCCTTGTTTCTTCTATTATGAAGTAATCCGCCTTCTTTCATGATACGCCACCTCTCGATTTCAAAACGCACATTTCTGCAAGCACCTGAAGTGTGTCTATCGTGCGCAATTCCATGTCTTCTTGCGACACGAGCAGTGGAAGCTCCGTGCATCCCAGAATGACTGCATCGCATCCTTCGTCCGCGAACTGCACTGACAGCGCTTTCAGATATTCCCTGTCTTCTATTGCCTTGCGCCCTGCCAGCACGTTGAGAATTATGGTATCCACCCTTTCCTGCGTCTGCCCGGAAAGCGGGCGTATTTCTATCCCGCTTGAAAAAGCCGAATATAATCCTCTTCTTGCGGTGTTCCCCGTAGAAACAAGACCTGCCGTTTTCACTCCCAGACGCTTGCATTCACGGAGAGCCTCTTCAACAATGTTCAGAACCGGCAATTTTGTGCTTGACGGGCCTATGTAATCAAACACCGTATTGCACGGCACGGCGATAAAGTCGGAGCCTGCGCCCTTGAGTTTCCGGAAAGATGCATTGATAAGCTCCCGTATCGCCTCCCTGTCCTCCGCATCTCCCAAAATGTCAGGGAGTGGCAGATTGTATATGAACATTTCTGGAAAATCTGAGTCCTTTATGGCGCCGTATTTGAACTGGCACACATTTACTATGCGCTTGTAAAGTTCCGCCGTGGCCTCCGGTCCCATGCCGCCCAATATACCTATGGGTTTCCAAAGAACGCTGTTGGGTTTCATGCGTTCCCGCGCTCCACGATTTTGACGCGCATCCCTGCTGCAAGCCCCAAGCTCCGGCGTATATCCGAAGGCAGAAAAACGCGCCGCCTTGAATCCACGGGATAGCGGCCGCTGCGAAGAATGTAGACGATGCGCTTCTTCACGTCGGCGAAAAAACTTATTGTTTCGTAAGAAATGAAACCTTTTGAGAGTGTTATGCGACCCCTGTCATCAATCTTCGCAAAGAAGAATCTGGGTTGGGCTATTCTTGCCCTTGATATGCCTTTTGTGAAGGCACTCCCCTGTGAAGATATTCACCCATCGTTTGCACCGTTTATTCCTTAGAAAAATACTACTTAAGCGTTTTGTGGGCAAAGGGGCTGTGTTTAAAAGTCGATAAAACCCCTAATTTTCAAGTACTTGTTTATTGATAGGTTGGTTATTTTACGGTTGATTTTTAAGTATTTTTATCCTATTTATCTTATGAAATCAGACGACCATATTGCCCAAGAAATTAAAGACTACTGTAAAATTTATAATATATCCTTAGAATATTTTATTGACGTCATTTCTAATGCAAAAGTAATACCTATGATAAGAGGTAAATCTTTTGAATACTCGGTCTCTGAAATGCTGAAAGCCATCTTGCCCAATGTCTTAAAGCCTCTTTGCTTGCCCGAAGTGTTGCTCTTGAATGGGATAAAGGCATGTCCGCCAAGCTCGGTTACCACTTCCATGTTAGCTCTCGAAGAATAGGCTTTGTCTGCGGACACTTCGTTTATCGTGAAGTTCTCGGCTGTTTGCTCCACAATTTCGGGGAATTTATTTGTGTCATGGCTGTGAGCCCCTGTTATCTTCACGCCTGTTATGATGTTGGTCTTTGTGCCTACCGTGATGTGAGCCTTGAGCGACATATCAAGGCGCTCCAACATGGCATGGGTGACACTACATTCCATATGGCCCAAAATCGAGGAACTCGGCATCGTCACAAAAACAAGGGAAGTGGGCAGAGCAAAAATGTACAAGCTGAACGAGGAAAGCCCCCTCGCAAGGATTCTCATAAAGACGGACTTCCTCATTTCCAAGTCGTTCGCCGACATGAAAAGCGGAAAGAATGCAAATCTCAACAAAGAGCTGGAAGATTTTGATAAGGCAGCGATCTAAGATAGTTTCTCTAACACCCCTTCCAATATCACGGGATTCATGGCAACGATTTCCTCGCAATACGGTGCATTCTCATACACGGCGTTTAGAATGAAAATCGTTTCCCGTTCTCGCCGGATTCCTGCAGAAGAACAACGTAGCTTTCTTTTTCAAGAATGGTCTTCGTGTGTTTTATTTCTTCAATAAACAAAATGCCGCTGTTTTTAGCGCCGAAACCAAAAAATAAAGGGCCGTGGCCGAGATTCGAACTCGGGTCGGGAGCTTTCCGTGCGCGCATAGGCGCTCCACAGGCTCCAATGCTACCACTGCACCACCACAGCCATGACCAAGTCATCGCCGCTTCGCAGCTTGTATGCCTTTCAGCGGCTCGTAATGGCTAAGCTTATGTTAACGCAACAGAATTTAAAAAGCAGCTTATAGCCTATCTTTTCGGGCAAGGCATTCGCACGCTTTTCTTAACAAAGGGCGGCATTTTGCAAGAGGCTTTTTCGTCTCCTAAGCAGCAAAAAGAGCGGCGCACAATTGCTATTTTCGTTTCTTCTTTATAATCGCAATATCCCCAAGGGTCATTTCTGTTGAAGCATGCTTTTGCACGACCGCATCGGCAGAGAATCCCAGCAATTTTATCCATAGAGCCTTTTCCAGCTTTCGCGCGGTTGCGTTGTCAGGGCGCATGCCGTTCTCTATCCTTGCAAGGATGCTTTCCTTGATAGCCAGCTTTTCGCCAAGGGCTTTCCTTTCGATGCCTGCTTTCTCGCGCGCCTGCTTTATCGTTTTTGCGAAGTCGGGATTTATCGTGCTTTCCGCCGGCTCAATCAGCGCCTGTCTCGCCGCCGTTTGCTTCACTTCCCTTCCGTGCCCGATGCAATTCGCGCATACGTCAAGCAGCACTCCCTCTATTACTGCCTTTGTGACTGCAGCCTGCCCGCAAACTTCACACTGCATTTTCCCGCCTTTCTCCGGATACTGTAACTTTCTTGTTATCGGCAACGCTTCGCGCTGCATGTATAGCACGCTATACCAAAAACGTAACGATCCCTTTCTCCAGCCGATTATTTTATATCTTTTTCTGCATGATTAATGCCATGGCGTTTGAACTATCTTATCACAACACGTTTAGCATACCCCAGATTATAACGATTATTGGCCGAATTATTTAAGGCCTTTCGATGCCTTCTCTCCGCAAAACTTTTCGGGACCTCTATATAATATCACACCCCTCTTGATGCTCTATCCCCTTGAAAAACAGCACGGAGAGGAGAGACTGTAAAATGAATAAAAAAGTGGAAAGTTATCTACAGGAACGGGATGGGATGACGGCCCCAGTCGACACAGAGTTAAGGTGCATCTTCCGGACGGAAAGTCTTACGCCATGCTTGGCGTTTATGAAACTACGCAAGGAATAGCGGTTAAATATAACGGTCAGCTTTGGCGATTCCGGACAAACCCTAAAAAATCCGGCACATTTTTGCTAGAAAATGGGGGACGACAGGAGCGAGTTCAGGATGATCCTATAGTAGATGCCCATGCAGGCAGAATCACTGTATATGGAGAAAACGGGGACTATATTCCTTCGGTCTATTTCGAGGAGCCTTCTCCGGGCATTCCTCCCTATGAAGGGTATCCGTATTGGGGAAATGATGGTCGGCGTGATATGTATCCGAGCAAGCCCCTATTTGAGCGTATGTTATCTGCAATGAATAATGCATATCGTGATATGGATATAGTAGTCGGAAAATCCGGAAATCCGCATCTGGAAATTTTGCACAGCGTTGGTCGATTTTACATAGTTCCAGACCCCTTCAAAATAAATGGATTGCTTGCTTTCGGTGCAGGATTTCTTGACTATGTGCCCAATGATGATTATCCTCCGCCGTTGCCGAAAGATTGGCGCATGAATTAGAACTTCGCGGAATCATCTTTTAAATTTTCCATGTAAGCTATAAGTGACGAACATGGACCCCCAGCGAGAACAAGAGGTACAGGATTTTTGGGCGAAGAACGACAGCTATGCCAAGGCAAAGGCGCTGCGCGCCAAGGGCCAGAAGTTCTACTTCTTGGACGGGCCGCCTTACGCCACGGGCGCCATACACATGGGCACGGCGTGGAACAAGGTTCTGAAGGACGCGTACATACGCTACTTTCGCATGAGCGGCTTCAATGTCCGGGACCAGCCCGGCTATGACACGCACGGGATGCCCATAGAGAACAAAGTCGAGAAGGA
>DATDTL010000007.1:0-14039 GCA_035290885.1 archaeon | reverse complement strand
CTGATAGTGCCGAAAACGCAAGATTATCTTGCAATCGTCAGAAAATGCGGAAGGGGAGGGAGCGACGGTTATGGGCTCTGCGGGCCGGTCTCAGCCGCGGTCTCGCTGGGCCTGCAGGACGCCGGTGCCGATACGCTGTTTATAGGCGGCAGTTATACCATGCCGCCTCCGTGCGAGAACGCGGAGCCGCATATATGGTTTTCATTGCAATATGCAGGGCAGGAATACTCAGTAGACATGACGCACCGGCAGACGGGTTCCCCTGATATGGTAGTCGTGATGCCTGTCGTTAGGGAGGCAGAAATGAAGCTGATTCGTGGCAAGGTGCTGCCGGTTTCGCAGAAGACCGCGAAATTCTATTACCGCGGGCACCAAGAACTCATGGACGGGCTCTACCGGTTGTTCGGCGGGCAGGGCACTTTAACAACTTAAACCCTGACAGTCAAATAATCCCATGGCTGAACCAATATCATTGTCCTTCGTGGAAAGGATGCTGACGTTCGTGTTCGTGTTCTTCGCGACGCTAATCGCGGGAAACGCGGTTCATGCGTTCACGCTGAGGTACCTGAAGCTCAAAAAAATCACGTTCTCAGGCTACTACTTTGCATCAAAGCTGCTGCTTTACGCCATATACGCAGCGGGCTTCTCGTATGGCTTTACTGTTGTGCTCAATTTCAACGTCGCGGAATTCGCAGCCAGCGTCGGGCTGATAACCCTTGCGATAGCCTTCTCGGCGCAGCAGACAATACAGAACTACATAGCCGGCATCATAATAATGGTGGACAGGCCGTTCCGGGAGCGGGATTACGTGGAATTCAACGGCACTGTGTGCAAGGTCATAGACATAGGCCTTCGCAGGACGCGCATGCGTTCCATGGACGGCAGGATATTCACCGTGCCGAATTCCGCGTTCGTGACAGGCACTGTAATAAATTACACGGAAGGCGAGTACATACGGTGCGTCGTTCCGGTGGGAGTGTCCTACGATTCTGACATTGAAAAAGCGATGGCCCTGCTCATGGAGGTATGCGCCGAAAACCACGAGATAGTGCCGAGGGTCGCAAGAAAGATGTCAGCTCTTGAGGCGCTGCTTACAGTGCCGAAAGACATGAAGAAGCTGGAGCCCAAGATTTTCATCAAGGATATAAACAAGGACCGCGTCCTCCTGGAGCTGTGGTTCTGGATGGAAGGCATACGCAGGAGGGAGGCCGTTGTTTCCCGCGTTCTTGGCGAAATCAAGAAGCGCTTCGAGAAAGGCGGCATAAAGTTCGGATAATTGCCAACAGGAAAGAATAATCAAGCGTGAGTAAACATGCCGCCCAAAAAGTTACACAACAAAAACCCGGATATGGCTCTTGACAAGGACGATATGGAATCCATCAGGCGGGCGGAAGATGATCTCGCCAAAGGCAAGCCAGAAGGTTGATACCGTAACTTTTGGGTATAGCGTGATGCTCACGCTAACCCGTAGCGCTGCCGGGAGGCGCGACGGTATATAAGAGCGTCTGGCTATCCAAAATGTTCATGCTACCGTAGCGCTGCCGGGAGTAGGAAATTAACGATATCGTTAGGATAGCCTGAATTCTTAAGTTGCTGTAGACAACTTACTTCATGAAAGCCGCGATAGGAATAATCTTTCTTATCCATGCGTCTTTCGCTGCCGTCATAACCCCGTTTTCTTCCCCGGAAAACATGGAAGGCGCAGTAGCAGGTTTTTTACGGGAAAGTGAATCGCCCATGATAGCCGTATATACATTCACTGACGCTGCAATAGCGGTGGCGCTCGCCGGCAAAAACGCCACCGTGCTCGTGGAGAAGAGCCCGGCAGGCGGGTTTCCCGATACTTCTGCGCTTTGCTTCCTGCAGGACAGCGGCGCGGCCGTGCTGCTCTATGACGGCTCGCAAAGGTTTATGCACGCGAAGTATGCAGTAGCAGGCAACAGGTCCCTGATAATGTCCGAGAACTTCGGCTCGTTCGCGGCGCGCGGCTGGGGCGTGATAATAGAGGACAATGGCATAGCCGCCAATCTTTCTGCTGTATTCCGTGAAGACTCCGGGCATGCCGTGCCTTTCAAGTGCCATGCAAATTATACCTTGCAGGAAAGTTCTTTCGCGCCGGCGGCGCTGCCGTCATATGACGGCACTGTGCAGTTAGTAACGGCACCAGGCGCAACTCAAGATATAATTTCTTTTCTTTCGCCTGCAAAAGAAAGGCTCTGGATAGAGCAGGCCTACATATACAGGAAATGGGGCGATCGGAAGAACCCGTTTTTGGAAGAAATAGAGCGCTCTTCCGCCGGAAAGAAAGTAATGATGGACGGCTCATGGTTCAACGTTGACAGGAGCGATAGGAACAGCAATTATTATACCGACGAATACCTGAAGTCGCTCGGCATTGCATCCAAGATATCGGACTTTGAAATCCACAACAAGGGCGCCATTGCCGACAACGCGGCGCTTGTCTCAAGCATAAACTGGAACGAGAATTCGGCGGAGAAGAACCGCGAAGTGGGCGTCATCATCACCGGTCCGGCAGCGGAATACTTCGTTGCGCGCTTCAACGAAGACTGGCAAAGAGGCGAATTCCCGCTCGCAGGTGCTGCGGTTTTTATATTCTCTCTTGGCATAGTTAAGCTATGGATTATTCTGCGAAAACGAAGAAACTGGTAGGCAAAGCTTCGGTCGGCGACAGGATAGCCGTCCGCGCAGGAGGCGGCAAATACGAAGGCTTTCTTATGCCCAAGCACTCCGGCAGCCCGGATACGATAAGCCTGAAGCTGGAGAGCGGCTATGACATCGGGATACGCCCTGAAAAAATATCCGTGGTCAAGAAGGCGAAAAATGCAGAGCCCGAGCCGCCTCCAAAGCATGCTCACGACCCGTCCAAGCCTGTAATTTCAATACTGCACACAGGCGGCACAATCGCCTCTAAAGTGGACTACAAGACTGGTTCGGCGTTCCCGGCATTTGAGCCAGAAGAACTCACTAACGCGGTGCCGGAGATAAAGGACTTGGCCAATTTCAGGGCATCCGTGCTTTTCCAGATGCTTTCCGAGGACATGGAGCCGGATCACTGGGTTGTCATGGCGAGGAGGATAAGCGAGGAGATAGAAAAGGGCTCGGACGGAGTGATTATATTCCACGGCACGGATACCATGTCGTATTCAGCGGCTGCAGTGTCTTTCATGCTCCAAAACCTGCCGGTGCCGGTCATATTCGTGGGCGCGCAAAGGTCCGCGGACAGGGGGAGCAGCGATGCTGCCATGAACATAATATGCGCGGTCAACTTCGCGGTGAAAAGCGACTTTGCAGGCGTTGGCATATGCATGCACGGCAGCGCAAGCGACAATTACTGCATAATAAATCCTGCTGTGAACGTGAAGAAAATGCACACTTCCAGAAGGGATGCGTTCAGGCCAGTGGATGTCAAGCCTTACGCCAAGGCCAATTACAACGGAAGCGTGGAGATTCTGAGAAGCGATTACCTGAGAAAGGACAAGAAGAGAAAGCCGGTTCTCAGGAACGGCTTTGAGAAAAAGATAACGCTGCTGAAAATCAGGCCCGGCTTCAATTTCAGGGAGCTGGAGCTTTACAAGGGCTATACGGGGATTATATTGGAAGGAACCGGGCTCGGAAACGCGCCCGTCTCGGTTCTTGACGAATTCACGAAGCATCACGCCAAGCTTCTGGATTCCATTGAGAAAATGTGCGCCGGCGGCGTAAAAATTTTCATGGTTTCGCAATGCCCTTATGGCAGGGTTAACATGAACGTTTATTCGACAGGCAAGCTCCTGCAGAAGGCAGGAATTGTGCCGCTGAGAATGACGCCAGAGGCCGCTTACGTTAAGCTTGGCTGGGCGCTGGCGAACTTTCCAAAGCAGGTTGAAGAGATAATGCTCGAGAATTTCTGCGGCGAAATTGTTGAAAACATAAAGGACGACACGTTCCTTATTTAATCAACGAAGCAGTTATTCTCCCAGCACTATCATCGTCTGCGTCCGTTCCACTCCCGGAAATCCTTGAAGATAGCCTGTGACGAACTTGTCAAGCTCGTTCACGTCCCGCGTGGTTAATTTGAGTATCATGTCGTTGCCGCCGGTGATCACGTCCACCATCTGCACGTTTTCCTTCTCCCTGCACTGGCGCGCTATCTCGTGCTGGGTGATGTTGTTCTTCTTCAGTTCGTCGTAGTTGAATACCACGCCTATGTATGCGGATATCGCCCTGCCGGTTTTTCTCTCGTTCACTTTTATCGTGTATTTCTCTATTATGCCGTCGGCTTCCAGCTTCTTAACACGGTTATATATCGTAGTAGTTGGCATCTCCAGCTTCTTGGACAGCGCCTGCATGCTGAGCCTCGCGTTATTTTTTAGAATATTAAGAATATTTTCGTCCTTTTTGTCTATCATATGGAATATGTGTTCCAAAAAGGATTTAAAAACGGTTCGCATATTGCATAAATATTCAGGAAAAACACAGGAATTTTTTATATCCCGGAATTCAAGTATATGATATGCCGGAAAAACAGCTTCTGAAATTCATGCATGGGTTCGCGTTCTTCGTCACCGAAGAGGAGCTCCAAAAATCGCTTGATTCGGTAAGGCTCTCAATACAGGGCGTCAACTACAGGAAAGGCATGTTCTTCAAGGAAATTCTTAATGTCATGGATCGCAGCATAGACTGGCGATTTGCAGAGCACATGGAAGATGCGTTCGTGGAATCCCTTGACAAGAAACGCATCATGGTTGAAGCGTAGCGATATTGCCAATTTTTCGGGCATAGCGTGATGTTCATGTTTTATGCCCGCAGCGTTGCCCACGGGACGTCAATGATATATGTCTGCGTTACTTAGATTATACATAAAATAACGCAGCTGCATATAGATAACTGCTAATATACGTCATCTAACTTTTGCAGGCTTTGTTTAAAAAGTCAGTTAAGACCACAAGCAGTTATGGTGTAGGTTCACAGAAACACTACCCGTTGGGACGAGGAACCACTTATTAAACAAACCACTTTTGCAGTTATCTATATCATCGCATCGCCGCAAAGGTATATTAACTTTCCAGAATAGGTTTTCTCATGGATTATCTGGGGGCAAAGGTCGGGCTTGAAGTCCACCAGCAGTTGAACACCACGAGAAAACTATATTGCTTCTGCCCGGTCGCGAAAAGTGATTCGTTTCCCCGCAGCATAACAAGGCGCATAAGAGCCGTGCCCGGCGAGGGTGGGAAGATAGATCCCGCGGCCTTGTACGAGATGACCAAGGGAAGGGAATTCGTTTACAGCTTCAACGACGAGACTACATGCCTTGTAGAACTGGATGAGGAGCCTCCTTCGGGCATCAATGACGAGGCGCTTCGGATAGCGCTGCAGGCGTGCAAGCTTCTCTCCTCTTCTGCAGTGGAGGAAGCCCATGTGATGCGCAAGACCGTGGCCGACGGCTCGGCAGTTTCGGGTTTCCAGCGCACCGCCCTCATAGGGATGGGCGGGAAAGTCAAGACCTCCTTTGGCAATGTAGGGATACAAACCGTGTGCCTCGAGGAAGATTCTTCCGTGGACATGCATACAGGCAGGCCGGAATATCGTCTGGATCGCCTTGGCGTGCCCTTGGTAGAGATAGCCACCGAGCCGGAAATGCATTCGCCCGAAGAGGCGATGGAAGCGGCCTCCGTCATAGGCACGCTGCTCCGCAGCCTGAACGTTCGCCGCGGAATAGGCAGCATCCGCCAGGATATCAACGTTTCCATAGAAGGCGGGGAAAGGATAGAGATAAAGGGCTTTCAGGAGCTGGACAGGATTGCCGAGGCCGTAAAGAACGAAGTTTCAAGGCAGTCTTCGCTGCTTGAAATAAGGGGCGAACTGCGCAAAAGAGGGGCGATGGAAGCGTCCGGAAAAGCAACGGACGTGACTCATATTTTCCGCAATACGGAATCTTTCGTGAAAAAAACATTGGCCGGGGGCGGCAGGGTTCTTGCGTCCGTTCTTCCGGGATTTGCCGGCATCATGAAGAAGGAATGCGGCGACAAAACTCTCGGCAAGGAGCTCTCATGCTATGCCGCAGCATACGGTTACGGCATAACGCACTCGGACGAGGATCTGGAGAAATACAAACTCGGGAAAGAATTCGCAGAACTGAAGAAGCTTCTTAATGCCGGCGAGCGGGACGTGATTTTCATAGTCGCAGGAAAGTCGCCGGAAAAAGCACTTGCTGCGGTTGCAGAACGCGCGCGGCATTGCCTTGTCGGCATACCCAAGGAAACGCGCGCGGCAGACGGCGCCGGATCAAGATATACTCGGCCGTTGCCGGGCTCGGAAAGGATGTATCCGGAGACAGACGTGCCGGTTCGCGTCATAAGCGGCATCGCCGTTGACGTTCCCGAGACAATTGAAGAGCGCGAAGCGCAGTTGAAGAAGCTCATGCCCGAGGACATGGCGCATCAGATGGCGTGCTCGGAAAAATATTATTTATACGAAAATCTCATGGAAAAATTCAAGCCCGACCCCGTGCTTCTGGCAACTACCCTGCTTTCCACGCTGAAAGAAATAAAGAGGCGGGGCCTTGACGCGGAGAGGATAACCGAGGACGAGCTGGAGAAGGTTTTTGCTTATGCGACGTCAGGAAGAATCCCGAAGAGCGCTGTTGCCCAAGCTCTGGAAGGCATAGCCTCTGGCAAGAGCGCGGAAGAAATGGCCCAAGCGCTGGAGCCTATGGGCGAAAAGAAACTAAGAGGCGTTGTTCAGGAAACTGTCCGCGGCAATGCCGGGCAGAAGGAAAGCGTCCTGATGGGCATGATAATGGGGAAAGTTCGCGGCCGCGCCGACGGAAGCGTTGTGACGAAGCTTTTAAGGGAAGCCATGCGAAATAATAGCAGTGCATAGCCATTTGAAATATTGGGTTATAGCATACATCGTGGCTACGATGGCCGGCATATAGTATCTGGGAGTGCAAGTCATGGTTGAAATATTGGGATATAGCATAGGTGTAAGCCTATCCATGGTCGCAAGCCAGGCGGCCTACACGCTGGTGGCGTTCCTCGCCGTCGTTCTTTCCGATAATTACATCGGCCATAATATTGAACTGAAAAGGGCGCTTCTGCTTTCCGTGATTTCCTTCTTTGTCGTGCCGCTCCTAATACCGTACAGCGGCCTCAACTATCCGTACCTCAACATATATTTCCCGCTCATATCCTGGATAATACTCGGCGAAGTGGTACTCAGCAACGACTTCGGGACGAAGCTCAAAGTTCTTGGCGTAGCCTTCTTCGTCTATTACGTTCTGAGCATCGTGATACAGCCTTCCCTGATGGGGTATTTGCGGGCTTTCGGATAGTTATTATTCAGAAAGAGTAAAAACGTTTAAGTAGCCTTGCATCAAATTCCCGTATGGATTCGTATCTTTCTATAGTGGGAAGACGGCTGAAGAAGAATGCGCTTGGGCTCCTGTTGCTGGGTCTGATGAGCGCAATGGCGGCATGCGGCTCTCAGGTTTCCCCCTCCGCAACTCCGACAATGACGGAAAGCCAAAAAGTTGTTCAGATTGCCGAGCGGAGGATAAAGGAATGCTACAAATCCGGGCAGAATTATCTCAATACAGGAAAAGCCATAGATTGCGACACTCCGTTAACTAACATGTTTAGGGATATCTCAAAAACGACGGGCATTGAGTTTGGCAACGATACCACGACGTATATAGGTCAGCTGAGAGAATATCTTGAAGCGCGCGGAATTTTCATGGACTATACCGTGCTTCCTGTCAGGCATAGCGCAATGCCGAACTTTTACATGGCGCCAGTGGCCAGAGAAGAGCAAAGGCGCATAAACCTAGATGGGATAGAGAGGGAATTGTTGGTCAGGGAACTGGGAGACCCGATAGTAAGGGATTTCAGGGAAGAAGCCTCGGGAGGAGCGCTGGAAAAAGCCGACATGACAAGGGACGGAAAAATATATTTGCAGGCCAAGGGCATGTCAGCCAATGCCCATGAACTCTGGAGATTCTATGAAACGACAGGTTATGAAAAAGAGATGGCATCACAAGAATCCTCGCTTCTATCTCTGGCAAAAGCGGGAAATTCCAGAGGCTTCAACTCCGTTCTGCAGCAGACACTCGCCATACAGGAATGGAAAGATGCTTACGATTCGTTGAAGGCAGCCGGCAAACGAGAGGAAGACTTTGCGGATTTATACGTGGCCGCTAACTCGGACATCACAATAGCCCACGGAGCCACCCACGTGTACGACACCGCCAAAGATCCCGTTGCCCGGGAAAGGAATGCAAAGCTGCAGGAACTGCTGCAATTGCCGGAATATAATGCGCAATTCATGCTTGACGGCTATGAAATTCTGGCCAATGCCTTGGCATGGGAGGACAGCGACTTCCAGAAATACAGCGAGGCCGGACGGGGCGTGATGTCATGCGTCGCATCATACATAAACAGCCATGGAGACCGGCCGCAGCCAGACAACGGCATTGCGGGAAGCGGGTCTCGGCGTCTTGGGGCGTTAATGCGACTGCCCAAGCTTACAAGGGATCAGATATACGATGCGGCCCGGGACTGCCGCGCGTCTTTTGGCGGGAATTGATTTTCATGAGGGTTCTACGAAGCCAGTTAAATAGCTTTCAAAGTTAAGCTTGAATATGCAAATATCGTCATATTTACCGCGTTGGTTGAAAAGAAAGGCACCTTATGCCATGGCACTGGTTGCAACAGCTGTTTTATTGGCATGCGGTGGTGACGGAGTTTCAACGCCCGCAGCTACTGTTACCGTGCCTCCTAGAACCATATCAGGGACGAAGATTACCCTGCAAGACTGCAAATATACTCTGGAAGACCTGAGGAAAAAATCCGTAAGACCGGAGGAATACCTTGACGATAAATTCAATTGCCTTCCCGAAGCGGTAGAAGCCCGGAACGGCAGAGTGTTGGCAGGTTTTCTTTATAATCCTTCAACGCAAGCATTGGATGAAGCGCTTGATTCGTATTTCCGTAATATCACCCCAAACCAAGCGCAAATCGAAAGCCTTGTCAACGGTGCCGAAGAATTATACCGTTCTGAGAATCATCGGGAAGAGGGAGCAATAGTGCCGCATACGGTCCTTGCCTTGGGGCAACTTGAGCCTGTATACATAGCATTCCATGATTCTCTCTTTGATAGTCCTAACAAAGAAGGTGACATGAACAGCATGATAGGAGTTCACTATATCGATTCTCATGCAACCGACTGGGCAAACGGGCTGAAGATGGCAGGCGTGAGGGTCGATTATGCGCACAATCTTTCGCCGGAAACGACAAGCTTGGCGTTCTTGAACAGGGTAATGGAACTCAGGGCTCTGCATAACGAGCTTCTAAAGGCTCATGAGAGAGCCAATACGACCGGAGTATGGACTCTAAGTTCCGGATATTCCCGGAGGATAGCAGAAGAATATGCCAGAGAATACGGTTTGTTGGCAAATGCGCACGATCTTTCAACAACCGAGGAAAAAATACGGTCGGCACTGATGGCAGAAATAGGTGACGTCGTTCCGGATATGCAGGAAGATGGAACGTCAATAACATATAAAGTAAACGGCGTGCCGGAAACGCGTAGATTCACGCACAGCAATTAATTTTATAGTAGAAGGCATTAGTTTTCTTACGACTTCTGTGTCTTCTACATACTCGGAGAATCCAAGGTTCTACTGTACAGGTCAAGCAAGGCTTGACCATGTATAGCAGTGACGTCATAATATGTCTTATTATTCATGTCATTTGATATAGCTCAGGCTTCTCCGCCCTTCTGAAGCCTTGAGAAAATATAAACTAAAACTCCGCCAAGTAAGATTATCACGGCGCCTATGCCAATGAGAGGAAGCGGAAGTTGTCCTCTTCCGTCGGCTCCCGAAGCGCCACAATCCAAATCGCGGGACGCGCTGCAATCTGGGTCGCATATGCCGTCTGCAACGGCGTCGCAGTAATCGTCAGCAGAGCCCGAGCGGCAATCCGTTGAACAGGATTCGTAGCTCTCGTGCGCCTGGCACGCGTTGTCGCCGCACGTGTCGGCAAATTGCGCCACTGAAACCTCAAGCGCCTTTGCGCCTGACGGTTCATATATGTTTATTTTCTTGGCATCCGCAAAATACGGTATCGTCAGTTCAATCTCACTTTGCGTGACTTGAGTGACTTCAGCCTGTGGCACAGAAATCTGAACGCCGTTGTCATCGAACGTTCCGGGCGGAGGCGGCATATAATGCACTTCAAGCCCGAAGGAAAAGTTCCGTGCATAAAGAATCTGGTCACCGAAAGACATGACTTCAAGCCTGTAATTATCGGCAGGGCTAACTTCAGGCTTCACGAAGATATAAGGCAGGACGCGGAGGCTTTGTTTTGCTATCGTGCCGTCGTCATAAAATAATGTAAGCTTATAGACGTTATCATCGGCAGCGAATGTTGCGCTATATAACATAAAAGGCAACAACAGCGCAAGAACCTTATAGACCATATTCATTGCAAATACCTCCTACCGAGCCGGTTATTTCTTTTATACTATGACACAGAATTCTTTCATTCACAGGACCATATGAACGGTGAAAGTCAAAAAGAATGTCTTCATAAGCAAAAGAGTTCCTCATCCCGGTATTAAATCCTGGCCGGAATCTACCCTTTGATTCAGGCTCTTCGAAACAGGCGACTTCTGTCCAGCATTCGAATATTGAAATGCCCGGCGCGCATTTTATTTCCGTAAGCCCCGAATTGTAATCCAATATACAGTCTATCTTGTTTGGATCTCCGCAGCCTCTGCCAATAAGATCGTGCCAAGGGTTGCTGGGCGATATGCAACTTTCTGAAGTTTTGCGGACTATAACACTATCCCACACATTAGTTCCAGAGAGAAATATGCTCTGGAGTTCCGCGCTTATTTTTTCATAATACTCGTCTTGGAGATCGCCAAGAAGATGACCCATCTCATGAACCATTACAGAACCGATTGGTCTTTGATAACCGCTTATTTTTTCATACACGGTGCTCACACCTCCGAATACGTGTGACCTCCCGTCCGCATCAATAAGGGATATTGTTTTTTTGTCCGGCAAGTCGCATGCTTGGGCCAGAGTTCTTGATGCAGTGAGACAATCCGTCAGGGTGCTTATCACGCCACTTTTTCCGCATGAATCTTTGCCTACCTCATCTACATACCAGATGTTAAAATAGTTTTTATTGGACTTGAACGGCTCTTGCGAGAATAGTCCGCCTGTCGTGCCGTCAACATCAAGTGATTGTGATATGCTTTCTATAAATTTTTCTTTGCCTCCGTAATTCATGCCTACATATACTATGTTTATTCTTTGGGCATTAGCATCATTATGACCCGGCACAAATTCTTTGCAGGAGCTTTCGTCCGGATGGAAAGCGCTTATGCCTACATCTCTTTGCCTCGTTGCGTCATTTCCGTTTGTGTCTTTGGCAGTTACAGTGATTTTCGTTATCACGCCTTTCCCTCGGGAATTCCACACGTTTGCGTAATATCCGTCGTTAGCTTCAATGTCCCCGTGCTCGCCGTCGTCATAAAGCGCCAGCGTTTCTTCGTCATTCTGCACGAATTCTGTTGCCTTGTTGAATTTTATGACAGCTTTTACCGAATCCACTCTTTCATTGTCGCTTGCTATTGCAGAAACGGTGAATTTTGTGCCTATCGGGCCCACGGGAGGATCTACAATTACTTCGTCTACTTTGGGTGAGATGGCGTCTAGGATTCTGATTACGTTAATGTTCTGTTTGGCCACATAAATGACTCCTATATCTGTCCCTTGAGCGAGGGAATAAACAAGCATGCCATCGATTTCCTCCAGCACGCCCGTGCGGACGTCAACCGATCGGCCTGCATATTCTATGGTTATTTTGTCCTTTTCGACGCTTTTGAGAATAATCTTTCTGTTTTCAAATTCCATCTTGTCCCCCAGACGCAAGCCCCTTCGGATTCCGGATGATTCGGCCCCCATTTTGTCATAAGCGGTCGCTATGAAATGGAGTTCTTTCATTGTTCCATCAACCGGGATTGAAAATTCTGCGTCGCACATGGACGATTCGCAAGATTTCCGATAATGACCGCGGTTCGTATATAAGAGTATTTCGCTCAACTGCCCCGATGATTTCGCGCTCACCCTTATTTTGATGTCGCCGGTGCTGTCATGCGTCTCATCGAATTCCAGCCCCTCTATAGTCGGCGGGCTTTCTGCAGTCGCGACGACGTCCGTTATTATGACAGAAGCTATAGCAAGATCTGACGTTTGATCTATACTATCTATCGCGCTGGCTTGATAGAAATATTCTGATTGCGTATATGCCAAGGCTTCCTCTGTGAATGTCCATAAGCCTTCACATGATAATTGTGTCCTGTCACAATCCTTGCTGTGCCATTTCTCTTGGAAAAATGCATCAACGCCAGCAACACCTCTGTCATCAGTTGCGGCGACCCTGAGAGTTATTTGTTCGCCCGGCTTTGCTGGATTCGGAGAAACAGTTATTACGACCTTCGGTTTCTCATCCGTTCCTTCCGGCGCAGGCGATATCGAAACAGCATTTACGGCATCTTTGCCCATATATACAACTGCTCCGTTGATGCTATTTTTCTCAATGGTTGCGAAAAATACCACATCGTGCAATTCCGCAAGGACGTTTTTCTTTACGGTGGCGCGCTCTCCTCCGGCGCCTGTAATGAGAACGTTCTCGCCCGTAATTGCAGCAATCGCGAGTTTGCTGCCGGCATATTTCATCATGCCGCCGACGCGCACGTCTCTTCTTGTGCCCGATGACTGAAGACCTGTTTTGTCATATGCCACCGTTATAAACCTGAAGTCTTTCCAATCCTTCTCCGTGCGTATGGAGAAGGCCACTTCGCATTCCGTGCGTGATTCGCATGACTTGCCGTATTCGCCGTGGTTGCTATAAATTATTATGTTTTCAATCGGCAACCCGCTTGCACTCACTTTTATGTTGATGTTGTTCGTGGCAACGGCCGATTTGTCAAACTCCACGTTCTTTATCGCTACAGGCTCCCCGACAAATACGGAAACCAGCGCATAATCAGTCGTCTGCCCCTCCGAATCGAAGATGTTTGCAGAGTATTGGTAGGTTCCCGGCGATGACTCGGAAGTCATCCAGTTGTTAGTGCAGGTTTTTTCTTTGCCTCCGCATTCGTGGGAATGCCATTCGCCGCTAAATAATGCATCTATTCTTGAAACGTTGATTTCAGAATAGCCTGTTACGGCAAGTGTTATCGGTTCTCCGGGCACAGCAGGATTCGGCGAGGCAGTGATAGAAATCTTCGGTTTTGGGTTCGTTATTCTAAAGTCTTTTTCCATTGAGTCCATGCCCCATTCGCTGCGCAGGGTTGCCGTAATCGTATAGATGCCCGGCGCCATTCCTGTAGAATACGCGTCACTCATGAGAACGTTGTCATTGCCCTCTTTTCCGGCGTCAGAAAGGAATACCGTAAAGGAACTTTCAATAGCGCCTTTAGGCTTGACAGTAGCATACTTGTAGCCGGCCGGTGTATTGTCTGCAACAACGTTTATCCGGAAAATCGTCCCGGGAGGCCCGGTAGCAGGAGTTATGTCCACGTCCTTGATATTAGGAACAGCTTTTACCGAAGGTGCTATATTTATAAGCGAGGAACCGCCTGATTTTCCAATCGTTGTAGTTGTAGTCATGGCGGATGGGAATGCCGATGCAACAACGTTCACAAGCATCGTCGCCGGCACGCTCTCCTTCCCTGTGATGTCGCGTGATTTCGCGATAATCGTGCATTTGCTGCCTGCCGGGCATTCCTCCCTGCTTGTGGAAAGAGCATTGCAAGGGCGCTCCTTGTTCAATGCAGTCGTGCCCTTGGCGCTGTTCACGATAGTGTAGAAGCACTTCACGGCGTTGTAATCCTGAATGTTCAATGAGAATCCTTCTGTTTTCGTTGCAGTCGGCGCGGACAGTGCGCCTTCGATCAGGGTTCTTGGTTCGCCGCCTGCGGCAATAGTTGTCGTGGTTGCCACGCTTCTGTATATAGTAGTA
>DATDTL010000006.1:0-10930 GCA_035290885.1 archaeon | reverse complement strand
AAGGGAATTCATGGTATTATTATGAAATATCAGAATTTATAGAGAAAATACCGAAGAAAATGTCTTGACTAAACTACAATAAAATTTATTTTCTGCCCGCATAGACAGGTTCTACGGGTCTGTCCCTATTTACATAATCAGGCACTGTCGTGTCTATTTCTCCCGGCACCTGAGGATAAGCGGTTCGCTTGCGGAGATTGTTTCTTGCGGCAACCATTGCCAGAACGTGATCAGCCTTCGCTGTCCATTGAAGGGCTACGGGTTCACACATTCATTTATAGTCTATAGTAAACTATAAAAAGTCTTTAGTTTTCAGCATGATATGTCAGATTTTCAGTTGTCCCTGTTTGATATAGAAACGGATAACGAATTAAGAAATACCGTGTTGAACCCGCCGTTTGCAACTGATGATGATTTGAGAAATCGTAAGGATAGAATAAGACAAGACGAATTATTAAAGAAATGTGAGGAAGCGACAGAGTTCGTGCGCGGAATGCCTTTATTCGGAACACCTTTTGCCGATGATATTTCAAGGAGGCTGAAGGAAACCCCAGCTTGGACGGCTCGTAGTGAGGAATCTTTAACTGACAATATGTACAATACCGGACAATATTTAACAAGAGGACTTCCACATCTCATGAGGCTTCCGGATGCAAATCCAGGATCTTTGCAACTTTTGCGTGCTCTTGTTGCAAGAGGGGTGAAATTGGAAGAGGCGTCTTCTACCATAGCATCCATTGAAGAAATTTGCAAAGGCGAGACTATGATAGGTGCTGAATTATATCCTATTACTGGCGGTCCTCTGGAAAAAATTGAAACCGCAGCCGGCGCTGCTGCAGTGAATCTTCTTCGAGGAGAATATGAAATTTATAATCCGCGTTGGCGAAGGAACAAGGACGCAGGGCTTTCGTTCTACGACTATATGAAATGGAACTATAGGCCAATGCCCACGTATCACCCGCTTTTTGCTATGTTGATGAGAGAACTTGGCGCATATATACCTCAAAGAAGACCGGTGCCATATATGTTGTGTATAGGCAAAGACATGGGGCGCGATTCCATTATAGTTTTGTCAGCATGGCTGCTTTCACATCCGGAAACGGCAATGCTTGCTGATGCAATGTCACGCGGCAACGGAGATGTAGATTTCCCAGGAATTTATGTTGGGCAGCGAATTAGCAAACAAAGGAAAAAGAGAGTTGTGATGGAAAATCCCGTAAGATGGCATCGCGAGGAAACCGTGGATGTGATTCCATATGTGGATCAGAAGTGGGGGCAAACGAATTTTTATGCCGGGCTCATGCATCAAGAAATGCCCCAAGTTCAGGATTTTATCCGTATGGCGGGTGCTCTGGCAAAAGCCCATAAAACATCATATTTCAAGGACTTTGAGCTTGCTTTGTATGATGCGCTCCGGGATTCCGGATTGGGAGGATGCATTATCCCGAAAATTCGTGCGAAAAGTTTATATGCGAATAAAGGCGGCAGAAGCTTTCCTGAACTTGCCAAAACGGCAAGAAATCTTCAGATAGATACTGCAGATTATATGGCTTCGCGTGTTCAGGCGGCTGTTTGTGAAATAGAGCGGGGGTTGTATACGAAGCAAGAGCTGGAAATTATTAATAACGCATACAGTGGCAGACTGTAGTAATTTTTATTAGGATTCGCACAAAATTTATTCCATTACTATCCTCGCGTCAACGACTTTCGCGCCTTTCGTGCTTACGATAAGCGGGTTAATGTCCATCTCTGTGATTTTGTGCGTTTGTGGAAGTTGCGAGATTTTGACCACGATTCTTTTCAGGGCATTTACGTCTGCTTTCGGCGCGCCGCGGAAGCCGTAAAGGAGATTCTTCAATTTTAATTCTTCAATCATCTGAGCGGCATCCCTTTCCGTTACAGGGCATATACGGAAGGAAACGTCCCTTATCAGTTCAACCAGCGTGCCGCCTGTGCCGAGCATTATCGCGTGGCCGAAGGCAGGGTCGCTTTTGATGCCTATAATCATCTCAACGCCTTGGACATATTCCTGCATGATTATGGAATAAGGCGAAAGCTTCTTTTTCTTGGCTATGGTTGATAGGGCATTGTAAGCTTCCTTTGCGTCCTCTGATTTCTTCACTATTCTTACGCCGCCTATGTCGCTTTTGTGCAGCGCCTTTTTTGACACGATTTTCAGGACGAAGGGCGGCTTCCAGAATCCTTTAGGCGTCTTTAGCGTCACGCTCTTGGCGACCGGCACGCATCTCTTTAGGAACGCTTCAGCTTCGTTTTCGGCAAGCACTTTCATTGTTTTAATTGTGGAGGGCTGAATAAATCTTTAAGTTTCGGGTTAGGAATTCTATATTGATACCATGAATTTAGAGCCATTCTTCAAGGCAAAGAGCATAGCTGTCATCGGGGCTTCTCACGAGAGCGGCAAAGTAGGCAACGTCATAATCCGCAATCTCGTTGACGGCCTCTATGGAGGGAAGATATTTCCCATAAACCCGAACGCTTCAGAAATACTGGGACTGAAAACGTATCCTTCGGTAAATGCCGTCAAGGAAAAGATAGAATTGGCAGTCGTTGCCGTGCCTACAGAACTCGTTTTCAAAGTCCTTGGCGAATGCAGGAAGAAATGCATTAAGAACGTCATCATAGTTACTGCCGGTTTCAGGGAAGTAGGCAACGCAGAAGGCGAAGAGAAGCTGAAGAAGCTTTTGAAGAAATACAAAATCAGGGCCATAGGGCCGAATTGCTTGGGCACATTCAATTCGCATACAAAACTGGACACGATGTTTCTTCCCAGATACAGGCTTATTCGGCCCGGAAAGGGCGGGATTTCGTTCATATGCCAGTCAGGCGCCGTAGGTTCTGCCATATTGGATTTGGCGACTTCGCGGGGATACGGCTTCGCCAAGTTCGCAAGCTACGGCAACGCCGCCGACATAGACGAATCGGATCTCTTGGAATACATGGGCAGCGACAGGGACACGAAAGTGATATGCATGTACATAGAGGGCGTGAAGAACGGCAGGAAATTCCTTGAAACGGCGAGGAACGTGACAAAGAAGAAGCCCGTGATCGTGATAAAAGGCGGCGTGACTGCGCAGGGCTCGCATGCCATAGTGTCTCATACGGGCTCGCTTGCCGGCTCGGCCGAGATATACTTCGGTGCCTTCAGGCAGGCGGGAATAATACGCGCTGATTCGCTTTACGATATGTTCAACTATGCAAGGATTCTTGAATCGTGCGTGCGGCCGAAAGGCAGCAGGGTGCAGATAATCACCAACGGCGGGGGCTACGGCGTCCTTAGCACTGACTACGTCATAACCAACGGCCTGAAGATGGCGGAGATGTCGCAGGTTACCCGCAAAATTCTGAGGAAACAACTGCCAAAGCTTGTGAACATAGGCAATCCGCTCGACCTTGTAGGGGATGCGACGACCGAGCGATACAAAACGGTAATGGAAGCCGCGCTGGCTGATGGCGCCATTGATGCGATATTGCTAATAGTTTTGTACCAGACGCCGCGCATAACCACTGACATAGTGGACATGATAGTGGAAATGAACGATAGGAAAAGGAAGCCGATCGTCGTGGTATCCACGGGCGGCGAATTTACAGAGCTCCTAAGCAAGAATCTGGAAGCGAACGGGATACCGACATTCGAGTATCCGGAGGCGGCGGTGCGCTCGATAAAGGCGCTGGCTGAATATTACATCACCAAGTAAGACTTTTTATACCTGCGCAAGAAAAATGTAATCATGGGAGACCTCATTGAATTCTACGGCACGGAATGCCACTTCTGCGTCCTGATGGCGCCGCTGGTTGAGCGGCTTGAAAAGGAGGAAGGAGTTGTTCTCGAGAAGGTTGAAGTGTGGCATAATCAGGCCAACGCGCGCAAGTTCATGGAGATAGACAAGGGCAGGTGCGGAGGAGTTCCTTTCTTTTACAACAAGAAGACCAGCAAGTTTATTTGCGGCGCCGCGGACTATGACGGACTGAAGAAATGGGCGCTGGGAAAGTAGATGATTTTTAATAATAATCCTTCTTAAGACAATAATGCCGGATTATGTTCCTTTGCTTCCGGGCACGCAGAGTGGAAAGAATTCATTCCGTTCTGGGGATCTTGTAGGGTACTTCCCTTCGGGCTTCACAAAACTTTCTTATGGTAGGGTTATAGAGCCAAGAAATGGCGCTGACTGCTATTCCATACTGTGCCAGTATGGAGAGCGCGTTGTCGTAAAAGCCGACGACCTGCATCTGATAGATCCCGTAGAAGAGGGGAAATATCTGAAACATTTGGCAGAGGCCGAAATAGCTGCCATAAAGGCAAGAACCGCACGAATCGTGGATTTTCTCAATGGCGCCCCAAAAAAACTTTAAGTCCGGCCGGCCGGAAATAGTATCATGACTGAGAAAATCGCGGCAAGCTTTCAGGTTCCTTATCTTCAGACCATGGACGAAGCAGGCAATGTTGACAAAAAACTGATGCCAACGCTTGATAATGACGCAATCAAGGCCATGTACAGGGTAATGGCACTTGCCCGCACGCTTGATGAAACCATGCTGAAGCTTCAGCGCGAAGGCAGATGCGGCGTCTATGCGCCTTTGCGTGGGCAGGAAGCTTCGCAGGTCGGCGCCGCGGCTGCATTATCAAAAGACGACTGGCTCTTTCCTATATACAGGGATGCCGCGGCAATGCTTCTCAAAGGCATGCCGGCCAAGCTGATAATACAGTATTTCAAGGGCGATGAGCGGGGCATGAATATGCCCAAAGGCGTCAACATATTTCCGTTTGCTATCCCAGTGTCAACGCAGAACCCGCATGCGGTGGGCGCTGCGATGGCAGCGAAGATGCGCGGCGACAAGATTGCAGTAATGGTGTTCCTCGGCGACGGTGCTTCGTCAAAGGGCGATTTCTATGAGGCGATGAACTTCGCAGGCGTGTTCAAGGCGCCCGTGGCATTCGTGTGCGAGAACAACCAGTATGCGATTTCAGTGCCAAGAAGCGGGCAGACTGCCGCGGAGACGATAGCGCAGAAAGCGATTGCCTGCGGGTTTCCCGGCGTCCAAGTTGACGGCAATGACGTGTTCGCGGTTTACAAAGTGGCGATGGAAGCCGTAAAAAGAGCCAAAGACGGCAAGGGCCCGACACTGATAGAGTGCATCACTTACCGCCTTGCAGACCACACTACAGCAGACGATGCCACCAAATACCGCAGCGAGGCCGAAGTTAAGGAGTGGGAGAAGAAGGATCCGATCATGCGGCTCGAGAAATACATGATTGCGAACAGGATCATGAACGAAGCTGAGATAAAGAATGCCAAAGAAGAGGCGCGCAAAGCCGTGGACAAGTCCGTTGCCGACGCGGAAGCAGAGCCCAAGCAGAAGCCGGAAGATATATTCTCTTACATGTACGGGGAGATGCCGCAGAAGTTGAAGGAGCAGATGGAGTACATGAAATCGTTCGGTGAAAAGAAATGAAAGTCAACATGGTTACGGCCCTGAACATGGCACTTATGCAGGAGATGAAGAGGGACAAGAACGTCGTTGTGATCGGCGAGGACGTGGGCAGGGACGGCGGCGTGTTTCGCGTCACTGAAGGGCTTCTTGAGAAGTTTCCCGGGCGCGTGATTGACACGCCGCTCGCCGAGCTTGCCATCGTTGGCGTGAGCATAGGCATGGCAGTCTATGGGCTCCGGCCTGTTGCAGAAGTGCAGTTTGACGGGTTCGTGCACCCGGCAATGGACCAGATAGTGAATCACATGGCGCGGCTCAGAAACAGGACGCGCGGAAGGTATACGGTGCCTATGGTGCTGCGCTTTCCGTACGGCGGAGGGATAAAGGCGCTGGAGCACCACTCCGATTCGCCGGAGACGTTTTTCGTTCATACGCCCGGGCTGATGGTCGTGATACCTTCAGGGCCGTACGATGCGAAAGGGCTTCTGGCATCGGCGATACGCAGCCCGGATCCCGTGATATTCATGGAGCCGAAGCGCATATACCGTGCAGTGAAGGAAGAAGTGCCGGAAGAAGATTATACGGTTCCTATCGGCGAAGCGAAAATCGTGCGCGAAGGCGCAGACATCACGCTCATAGCATATGGCTCAATGGCCAGGGAATGCGTCAAGGCGGCGGAAGCTTCAAAGCATAGCGTGGAAATAGTAGACCTGCGGACGCTGAGCCCGCTGGACTTTGACACCGTGGAAAAAAGCGTCAGGAAAACAGGCCGTGCAGTGATAGTTCATGAGGCGGCGCGCACGCTGGGAATGGGCGCGGAGATTTCGGCGCTGATAAGCGAGAAGCTGCTGCTGAGCCTGAAGGCGCCGGTGAAGCGCGTCACGGGCTTTGACATCATCATGCCGCTTCCGCAAATGGAGGATTACTATCTGCCCAACGTGGAAAGGATAAACAGGGCGGTAAACGAGTGCATGGAGTTTTGATATGGCAACGGAATTCAAGTTCCCGGACGTCGGCGAGGGCATAGCCGAGGGCGTTCTTGTCAAGTGGCGCGTTGAGGAAGGCGACATAGTCAAAGAACATGATGCCATAGCTGATATAGAAACGGACAAAGCCATTGTTGAAATGCCGGCGCCGCGCGATGGCGTGATATTGAAATTGCATCATCGGCCCGGGGACACCGTGCAAGTGGGCGAGACGCTTGTCACGATAGGCGAGAGGGGCGAGAAAGCGGCAGTCGGTGGAGCGCCGGTGATGGCGCAGCAGAAAAAATCCGTTTCCGTTGTAGGGCAGTTGGAAGAAGCCGAAGAGGAAACCAAAGAGCCGCTCATGCATGTTTCCAAGCCTTCTGCAGCCCAAGAGGGAAAGCTTGCGATTCCTGCGGTAAGGCGGGTTGCAAAGGAACTCGGCGTCAACTTGGAGGATTTGACGGGCACAGGGAAAGAAGGAAGGATTACCGAGGAGGACGTAAGGTCTGCAGGATCGGAAGAGCCTTCCCGCGAGGAAAAGGTCACTACAATAAAGATAACGAAGAAGTACGACTTCTACGGCTACGTGGACAGAGTTGCGCTGAAAGGCATACGCAAGGCAATAGCCGCCAATATGGTGAAGTCGCATTCGTCGGCAGTGCACGTCACGCATTTTGAGGAAGCGGATGTGACAGACCTTGTGGAACACCGCGAGAAAGAGAAAGACAATGCCGCAAAGCAGGGCGTAAAGCTTACATATTTGCCGTTCATCATCAAAGCCGTCGTTGAGGCGCTGAAGAACCATCCCTACCTGAACGCGACTATGGAGGAAGACGAGATAATACTAAAGAAATATTACAGCATAGGGTTCGCGGTGGACACGGGCGACGGGCTCATCGTCCCTAACATAAAAAGGGCTGAAACAAAGAGCATACTGCAGACGGCAAAGGAGATAGAGGAGCTGTCGGAAAAGATACGGAGCAGGAAATTTGACATCTCGGAAACGAAGGGCGGCACGTTCACGATGACCAACGTGGGCTCGGTAGGCGGGATTTTCGCAACGCCGATAATCAACCCGCCCGAGTCGGCGATACTTGCAACCGGCGCGATACGGGAGAAGCCCGTCGTGCGCAACGGCAAGATAGAGATACGCAAGATACTGCCGCTTTCGCTTTCCTTTGACCATCGCATACTTGACGGCGGCGAGGCGGCGCGGTTTACAGCGGAACTCAAAAAATACCTGGAAGACATGGACTTCTTCCTGATAGAGAAGGCAGGGGAATGAAGGGTTCCTGTCCGACGACGCCAGAAATAATTATACGACCGATGAGGCCTTCTTCCTTCCGAATCCGTTCCTCTTCATGATGCGGCCGTTGTTCTTCCTGAACCAGAGGTAATCGTCATAGGTCATTTTGCCGTCCATAATCTTCAGGCTTTCGTCCTTGAGTTTTATCGCGCCGGGCGCAAGGCAGTTGAAGCAGCGCAGCTTCTTGACGGAATCGGGGCTGATTATGTAAGAATGCCATGTCTTGTGGCAGGAGCCGCAGAACCAGAAGGTCATTGAGCCTCACTTTTTTCTTCAGAAGACTCGGCTGCAGGTTCCCTGTAGATGCCTGCGGCTGGCGGCGTTATGATTATCCACTCCTCGCCCGCACCGGCGATGTCGCCGTTTATGTTCATGCAGGCGGTTTTCATGCGGGATATGCAGTGCTTAAGCTCTTCGGTGTTGGCTTCTTTCAAGTCCTTTATGGATGCGATGACTATGTTGCCTTCCCGGACCTTGCGCATTATCTTGTCAACGCTGCCAAGCCCGTCAAGCTTCTCCACCATCACCTTCATCCTGGTGGCGCCGGACTCTTCAGGCAGTTCCGCATACTGCTCGTCTGCAGGAGCGGGATTTTCCTCTTCTTCCTTGCCAAATCCGGGGAATTTCATCTTAGTTATAGCATCCTAACGCTTAAATTGTTATAATGGCTCTTCAAAATACAGCCAGTTTTTTTGGGCATGGCGTGAATGTACGTTATACAGCGGTTTTCAAGGAGCCATTTAAGTACGTTGCAGGGAAATTAGATTTGGAGGCTAGGTCGGGCGTTTAGCGGGCGCCTGTAGCCGGCAAACCGCTTCAGCCGGGACCGAAGCCGGAAGGCGTTGCGTATTGCATGCAAGGCCCCCTGCCCGAGCGGGGATGTCTAGTCCTTTGGGATTTCTGCATGGCAAAACCGGTCAGGCCCGGAAGGGAGCAGCCGTAAACCATGATAGGGATGCTCAGGGGCCAGCTGGACGGAGCAGGGGCAGGGAAAAGCCGTGCGTGCAGTATGCAGCCACCGAAGGCGCGCCTCCATCATGCTTTGTGGTGGCCATGGAACAGAAGGAATTGAAAGACATAGTCGTTTCCGCCGGAGCGCTTGCTCTGGCATTCAGCCTTGCCTCGGCAGGCGGGATAGCGGGCATACGATCCCTTACTGCCGAGGCAGTAGCCTTGTCTTTGGCTTCTGTGTCCCTCGGATTCATACTTCACGAGCTTTCTCACAGGGTCGTGGCAAGAATGCACGGAGCGCACGCGGAATTCCGGATGTGGAAAACCGGAATCACGATAGCGCTGGTCTCGTCGCTTTTTGGGGCGGTCTTTGCCGCGCCTGGCGCGGTATACATACATCAAAAGGCAGATATTTGGGGCAGGACTTCGTCCCTCACAAGAAGAGCCAACGGAATCATATCCGTTGCAGGGCCTATGACCAACATAGCGCTGGCGCTTGCATTCTTTGCGGCTGACAGGATTTTTCCGCTGGGCGAAGTGGCGCCTTTGGCGATATGGATAAACGTCTGGCTTGCGTTCTTCAATATGCTGCCCCTGCCGCCGCTGGACGGCAGCAAGGTGTTCGTGTGGGACTTCCGGCTCTGGATTGCGTGCATCATCATGCTTGGCCTGACGGTTGCGCAGGTCTCCGGATAATGCCGTTGATTTTTTTGGGCGAAGTGCCGTTGATAACGAGAAAGTTAACGGCATCTCTCCTGCTGAAGAATAAATACATGAAATCCCAGATGATATTATCCATGGAAACAATCGTAGGAAGGGACCAGAAAGACAGGGAAATTTACGGCAGCCGGGGCGTTGTCCTCATAGGAAAAAGCCTTGTCGGGGAAGGGGAAGACGCGCACCTGACAACCGACGTGTTCCTTGACGTTGCGCGGCCGCATGTGATGACGATATGCGGCAAGCGCGGCGAAGGCAAGAGCCATTCGCTCGGCACCATAGCAGAGGGCTTGCAGTTATTACCCGAAGACATACGGAATAAATTGTGCACAATAATTATTGACACGCAGGGAATATTCTGGACAATGAAGACGCCGAATGAAAAAGACATAATGCTTCTGCGGGAATGGAATCAGTCTCCAAAGGGCTTTCATGCCGAGGTGTACGTGCCGGAAGGCCAGACAAAAGCCTTTGCCGCCGCAGGCGTGGATTACGATGGCTCTTTCTCCTTCTCGCCGTCCGAACTCACTGAAGAGGACTGGCTGAGCGTTTTCGAGCTTGAAGCAACGGAGCCGCTCGGCACGTTGCTGCAGCTTGCGCTCGGCAGGATGAGCCGCGGATATGCAATAGCGGACATCATAGCGCAAGTTGATGCCGAGGAAGGCTTTGAGAACGAGAAAAAAACGCTGAAAGGAATGCTAAGAAATGCCGCAGGCTGGGGCATATTCGGGCCTTCCAAAATGCCGCCCCTTCTGGTTGCGGGCAAGCTTTCGGTGATGGACTTCAGCCTCACGCCGCAGAATGTCAGGGCTCTCATGCTCGCGGTCATCGGCAGAAAAATATTTTCAGAGCGAACTGCTTCGAGGCGAAAGGAAGAACTAACCGAGATGGAGTTCCTCGGCGAGGCGCGGGTGCCGATGCCTTGGATACTTGTAGACGAGGCGCACAATTTCGTGTCGTCTGACGAGACAACGCCCTCCTCAGAGATGCTGAGCAAGATAGTAAAGGAAGGAAGGCAGCCCGGCATTTCCATGGTCTTCGCGACGCAGCGCCCCATGAAGCTGCATCCCGACGTGCTGTCGCAGTGCGACATCATCATTTCGCACAGGCTTACTGCAGAAGAAGACGTCAATTCGCTCAAGGCAATAATGCAGACCTACATGCTCTTTGACATAGCTAAATACATAAACGAGTTGCCGAAGCTCAAGGGCGTTGCGATAATCCTTGACGACAACTCAGAACGCATATACAAGATAAGGATGAAGCCGAGGCAGAGCTGGCATGCAGGCTCGTCAGCGACTGCACTGCCGGGAAGATAAGTTTTAAAGCGTGAATTCCACCGGTCTCGGACCGGTGGTGGGGTACGGGGTGGAACCCCGTCGTTCTAATACATTGAAGATACTCTGTTGCACAAATATTAGGTAGCTCAAGCTATCTGGGTTTTTACGCGTGCAATTCCCCGTACGTTTTCATCCTGTCATACGCCCAGAACTTTCTTTTCACTTCGTTGAAGGCGTTTTCGATATTGTGCGATCGTGTT
>DATDTL010000005.1:0-7027 GCA_035290885.1 archaeon | reverse complement strand
ATGGCATCCAGTCCGGTATATGATAGTAACCCGTCAACGTCCATCGAAGACAATTCCAAGAGTTCCCTGCTCACATCCGGAACATATCCGGACGTTGCCGCATAAACGCGTGCTTTTTGCCGTCCGAGAAGCGCAGGCGCGCAAAGCGCCACATCAACGCCATATTTTCTTCGTATTTTATTCGCCGTTTTCCTCAGGGCAACAGTAATTAATTTGTCTGGTTTTCTCGGATCCCGGCCAAAATATTCAAGATCCACTGCAGGACAGTTGCCGCCCCAGATTATGTTCGCATCCTTGTTGCCTATTGCAGCATCCGCGCTCGGGAAGCCGAACCTGAAAGCGCCCGCACCGTTGATATTTATCAGCGTGCCGGATGTATCTATGCCGACAGACTTGCACCTATCCAGCAACGGTAGGATATAATGACCTTCTATTTCTCTTCTCACTTCCTCAACACCTATGCCAGGATGATGCTGAACGCATACGTCAATTGAGTCTATGAAGCTTGCAGTTCCGGCTACCTGAACTTTTCCGTCCGGCAGAACCCAATCCGGAGCCTCGCCCTTATCAAGCTTTCTGCACAACGCCATCGCCAGATAATGGGGCAATGAAAGACCGGATGCCGGAGCTATAGGATTGTATGCCGAGTATCCATAAAGCGTCCTCGTATCCCCAAATCCCTCGTTTACGCGGAGCGTATAAGATTGCGATGTTATGTCATTTATTATCCTAATGTCATTGGGATATCCGACGGACACCAGCACACCACACGTAAGAGCTTTCAGACCCCGCAAAGATCCGCCGGACGTTACCTGACCCGAATAATGAACCTTCGCGGCAGACGGGTGGCGCGGATCGGCGCCTACCAGAACCTTCACGTCCGCTCTTGTATTCGGATCTTGTCTCCTAAGAGCGGTATATACGCCCTCCTTCAGCATGCTTGCAACTCTGTCCGGATGCCCTGCCCTTGCCCATTCCGCTCCTGTCACCATTCCATAAAATGCCATCTCCATCACCGGCAAATATTTGAACGCAAACATATTTATTACTATTAGTATATAATATGCAAATTTGCATAAAATAATTACCAAAAAAATAAATTTTCAGAACCCCTGCTCCTCGACGAACTTCTCGACAGGAACTCTGGCTTTTTCCATCTTCTCCTGGTGCTCTTTGAGGAAGGCAACTATTTTTTTTGTTGCAATCTGCTTTAGCTCTCCTGACAGAAGTTTCCCGGCTTTGTAGTCATTATAAATAGCATTCAGCCTGTCGTCGTCCGGCTCAAGCGCGAACTTGAGCATCTGGAAAGACACATCCACGTCAGGATTCCCGCCTTTCTTCCTGTGCTCTTCAAGCGAATCCCTTCCGCCCGAGAAGGCGTATTTCATGATTTTTTTCGATGCTTCTTCGGGACTGTCTGTTAGGGCTATGTACGATGTAGTATCGGATGACGACATCTTTCCTCCCTTGAGACCGGGCATGAATTTATGGTATGTGGAACTGAGCTGGATAAAATTAAAGCCCTTGATTCTCTGCGACATATCACGGGCAAGGCGAAGGTGCGGGTCCTGGTCGCACCCCACGGGAACCACAACAGGCATCGGGCCTTCAAATTCCGGCAGTTGCGCATGCAGCATATCCGATGCCTGCAGAAGCGATGACACCATTTTCCCCGGGCTTATGTCGCCGTATATCGCCTTGAACTCGTTAAAGGTTGCGTGCCTTGCGAGCATATTGGCGAGGGAATAATATGCCGAAGCCTTTTTCCCGTCTTTCGAGCGCATAGACTGGAAATAGAAGTCGCATTTCTTGAGGTCAAGACCAAGAGCCGCATAGTTCATAAGATATTCCTCAATGGCCGTAGTCCTGAGCTGCGCCATGTCGGGAATCCTCGAATTATACGCCTCCACGTCAGCCACTGTAATATAGACCTTTGCACCGAGCTTCTGGTAGAATATCATCTGCTCGGCCACCATCTTGTGCCCGAAGTGGAATTTGCCGGATGGCATAAGGCCCGTCATCATGACGAACGGCTGCTTGTTTTCGACTGCAGTTGCAATCCTTGAAAAATCCCTGTGACCGAATATTATCTTCCTGCGGAAGAGCATGTTCTTATTAAATTGCTCGGGAAGCGCGCCGAACGATTCGAGGCCGAATTCCTTCACGAGCTTGCCGTAATCTATCTTGCTCGGGACTTCCCATGGAGTAACTTTTGAAATCATGCTATCACAAACAGTATCTTTTCGTTAGTTTTTATATCTTCCTTTAAGCGCGTTGTAAAAACAGTCTCTATCGTGGCCTAAAATATGGGAAGCGCCAGTTTTGCTGACGTTTCCGGCATCCAGGGTATGCATGACCACATTGATATATTTGCCTCTATGCGCTTGAATTATCTGGAAATCCCAGACGCCATATAATTCACAATTGCCGCAAATCTGCATGAGCGCTCCTCGCAGTTCATAATGAATGTTCTGTTCTGCCACAAATTGTTTCATATCAATTACTTCCAAAATAAAGTTCCAGCGTATATTTAGAGAAACCCAATGTCAGCCGATCAGAAACGGTAAATTCGTCCGACCTTACGGCATTTAGAAACGCATTTTGGTCTTCGGGATTAAGCACGGCTTGCATTTTTCTGCAATGATTGGCCGTCAATTCCGTTGTGGTATGTAAGCCTGCTGCAATAATTTTATCGTTGTTTATTATCAGCCCGCCCTCTATTGCGCACTCTATGTCATAAAAGTCTTCACCATCGTTGCTGCAGTCCACCCCCATTCGCCTCTCAAATTCGCTATGCTTGATTGGCTTAGTGATATGACAATTTGCTATATATCCAATTCCCGGCACATCATACCCCTTTCATAGAGTTAAGTGTAAAACCTTTCAAACTAAAATACTGCCTTATTCTGTCTACTATTACTTGTGTTAGAGGCAATTGGTAGTTATTGTGCAAACTGACGGCCGGGCATTGAAAGAGACCGTCTCTAACTTTATGTGTATAGCTTCCTAATTCTGTTGGCAGTTCTGATAAATTCACATCGTGTCCCAGATATATGCTCATCCAAATCCCATACTTTGCCCAATGCTGTTTCTCATATTACGCCAACCTCCGTTTTAGTGAAATAAACCCAATTATTTCATTTTTAACGCCATAAAACAACGAATTACCATCCGCCTAACCGGCCATGTATGTCTTCCATGGCATCCCTCTTGTTCATAACATATCTTGACTGTAGTACATCCAATTGCCTTTCCGTAAAAACTTCAAACTGGGCGTTGCCGAGGCTTGAAGTTCTCAAAACACCTACGTAAGGTTCTCCTGCCTCTTTGTCAGGAATAGGCACGTAATTGGCCATTATGTCAACGCTTGCATCCATATAGTGCATTCCCGGGATGTCACATTTAGGACCTTTTAGCTTTCTGACACGGTCATCAACCGGGGCCGTTCCTGTTTCTAGTATGTATGCCATAGCCCTGTCTCTGATAAACACAGACATATAGTTTCCATCATCAAAAACGTCAGTAATAGCACCAAGAGTATCCATAGCTGAATCAGTGCAATGCAAACCGACGGCGTAGTTTTCGGTCATTTTCCTGTTCTCCTTGGTTTTTCAAAGCCAATATACGTCATTACCGGCTTTTCGTTGCCCATCGGCGGGGTGTAAAAAAGCCCGATATAGGCATCCCTGATAGCCTCATCATATTCTTCCGGCAACAAAAATACGGCAGAAGACAGGCGTGCCACTGACCTTCCGCTCTCTCTGATTTCATATATGTGCATTTTTTTCAACCTCCGTTTCAATGAAATAAACCCTCTTCCTCCGATCGGAGAAGAAAATGCGGGAAGAAACATAGCCGCGGCTAATGAGGAATTTTACAGCATACTTCACGGCTCTCGCTGAAAGCCGCGTATTAGAAATTATATCTTTCTGGCAAACCCCAAAGGCAATTATTGCTGGATATTGATAGAAGTACCTTGTTCTCCGAATCCGTCAATCCAAAGGCGTCCACCCATCTTAATCACTTCTCTTTACTGCATGCCGGAATTTAAATACCGGACTATATGTGCAAAAATCACGGCCTGCGATACAGCAGTAATTCACGTCTCTCTACGTCTTGTATAAACTCATAGCCGTCTGGGGCAGTTCTTATATATGTAGGCTTGCGTGGGTTATCTCTTATTTCCTGCCTGATACGATACATGTAGTGTGTAAGAAGAAGCTTATCTGCTTCTCCCCTCACGGCAGAGCTTCCCAATAAAAAACGCGTTTTTGGAATTTCCTCAAGAGGCGATGACATCAAGTCGTAAAGTATTCGTTTGCGTGTTCGTGGCAAATAAAGCGCCGCTGAGTCAATGTATGGCATCGCGCCATCCGGGGACGAATATACGAGACCTCTATCAACGTCAAAAATCAACGCTCCGTCTTTCGAAACAAGTGCCGTAATTTTAGCAGATGGACTTCCATCGTCGTACCAATACCCGCAGGCAGGAACCATGTTTATTCCATTATAATGGGGATCCATTTTCTCCCTTAACCTCTGAACCATTTTTCTTACACTATGATTTTCATGAATTTGTAGTTTCTCCTTAAGCTCTCCGTCGGAAAAAGTACGAAAAGGGGTTTTCTCAAAAAGATGGAACATCTCATCTATCTTTCTTTTGGAACCACCGCCTAGATTTCTCGCCATGAAATTTACAATATAGAATAGTATAAAAACGCAAAAAACGTAGCCAAGAAAGGTCATGCGCCCAATCCATTGCCGTCAGACATGGAAGTGAATGAATAAGTATTTAACCCGCTTTTGCCAAGCGATTCTATGCTTGTCATAGTAACCGGACTACCCGGTACGGGGAAAAGCTTCGTGGCTCAAATAACTGCCAAAAAACTCGGTGCAACATTGCTGAGAACCGATGCGATAAGAAAAACGCTTTTTCCTCGCCCTGCATATACTGAAGAAGAGAAAACTAAGGTATACGAAGAGATGTTCCGCTTGGCAAAGGAAAAGCTCGCCAAAGGAAACGTGGTGCTTGATGCGGTTTTCCCCCGCGAAAGCCTGCGCAAGCAGGCGCTTTCCCTGTCAAAAGACGCGATCATCATAAGAACTGCCTGCAGCGAAAACACTGCAAAGAAAAGGCTGTCAGGAAAACGGCCGCTCAGTGATGCGGATTATAATGTTTATCTTAAAATAAAAGAGGAGTTTGAACCAATAAAAGAAAAACACATCACCGTCAACACTGATTTGCCGAAGGCTGAAATGAAGGAAAAAATTTATAGTATTTTCGCGTAGTTTTCCGCCAGCAGGAAATATTTCGCCGCTTCTTCTGGTTTTTTTGAAAAGACCGCTATTTTTCCTCTTACATAGGCGCGGTAACATTTGTAAAAAGTCAGGGTACCTGAAGGAATTTTTTCCTTGCACAAAGAGACAAATATGTCGGCAAGATCCTTTCGCCCATGAAACTCAAGATCCATAACCATGAAAGCTATGTCAGAAACAGGGTCGCAGAACGCTATCCTGTCGTTGAATTCTATGGCGTCAAATACGTAGGGCATTCCGTCAACGACGAATACGTTGCCGGAATGCAGGTCGCCGTGGCACCTTATGGACATCCTTGACTTCAGAAGGGCTTCATTTTCGCGAATAAATCGCTCTATGCGGTCTTTAATATAGGAAAACATCTCAGCGCCCAATGCCTCCTTTGTCTGAGCAAAATTCTCTTCCCAGTTGAACTTCATGTCATTGAAAGAATCCCTGCTGTCCGCGGCATTTGCCTCATGGAAAGCCGTTATGATTTTTGCTATTTTCTCTATCGTTGCGGCATCTATTTTCCCGTTCAATAGCATGCCGCTCATTATGGAATTTTCAGGCATCTGCCTCATCTTCACGGCATATTCAATGATCCGGCCTTTTCCTATGCCTTCCATGCCGACAGGCACAACGCCCATGTACATATCCGAGAACATGGAGTTTATCCGCACTTCTTCCTCGCAGAAGCGTTTTCTTCTTTCAAGCGTCGAGTAATCAAGGAACCCGAAGTTCACGGGCTTTTTCACTTTGTAGGCGTATTTTCCTGTTAGGAAAACCCAGGAAACGTGCGTTTCTATGAGCTTTATTTCATCCGTATCGTGAGGATACGCTCTTTTCTCAAGCAATACTGAAACCAAGTCCTTCATGCATCAATAGGCGAAAAAAGAAATTAATAGCTATAGGGGATAGTAGTAGGATGAGTTCTGTAAAAGACGCATCGCTTGCCGGAGAAGGCAAAAAGAAAATAGCGTGGGCCGAATCGAGAATGCCCGTTTTGATGAAAATACAGGCGGATTTCCAGAAGGCCCTGCCGTTCAAGGGCTTAAGGATAGGCGCATGCCTTCATGTAACCAAAGAAACGGCCGTGCTGATGAAGACCCTGAAGGCCGGCGGCGCAACCGTGGCTCTGTGCGGTTCAAACCCGCTGTCAACGCAGGACGACGTGGCAGCAGCCCTTGCCGCACAAGGCATAGAGGTTTTCGCTTCTCATGGAATTGACAACGAAGGATACTATAGAAACCTCAATGCAGTACTGGACACAAAACCGAACATTACCATGGACGATGGCGCTGATCTGATAACTGAAATACATTCAAAGAGAAAAGAGCTTCTTGGCGTTGTAAAAGGCGGGACAGAAGAAACGACAACCGGCGTCATACGCTTCAGGGCCATGCATAAGGAAGGCAAGCTCGAATTCCCGGTGATAGCCGTCAACGACGCCCGCTGCAAGAACATGTTTGACAATTATTACGGCACAGGCCAGAGTTCTCTTGACGGCATAATCCGCTCAACGAACATACTTCTGGCAGGCAAAACATTGGTCGTAGCCGGCTACGGCCACTGCGGAAGCGGCGTCGCCGCCATGGCCAAAGGCATGGGCGCCCATGTCATCGTAACGGAAGTTGATCCTGTCAAGGCGCTTGCGGCTTATTATGACGGCCATGGCGTGATGGCGATGGACGATGCCTCGACGCTTGGAGACGTGTTTGTAACGGTCACA
>DATDTL010000004.1:0-7890 GCA_035290885.1 archaeon | reverse complement strand
GGCCTTGCCTTCGTCTATTTCCTTCTGAACGGCGCGGGGGTCCTTGCCATCAACCGTGACGCCGCCGGACAGGCACGTGCCGAGAATCTGCTTGACCTTGCCCTTCATGGAATGGCTCATCAGTACGTCTTCCTTGGCCTTGGCTATCTGCAGTATCTTTGTGAACGATATGTCGCCGCCCTCAATGACGGTTTCGTCCTTCTTATGCCTGAGCTTGTCCTTCTTCATCTCCTTCCTTATCATGGAGGTTGTCGGAGGGGTGCCTACGGTTACGGTATATTCCTTGGTTTCAGTATCGACGATAATCTTCACAGGGACTTCCATGCCTGCGAAGCTCTTGGTCTTCTCGTTTATCATGGCGACCACTTGGCCGACGTTGACCTTGAGTGGCGAGAGGCTTGGCCCCAGCGGAGGCGCAGGCGTGGCTTTGCCACCCTGAACGAGAACATCTATTGATTCTTTTTTGCCCATATGATATCCCTCCTAATTCTCTTTCTTTTTTGAATATATGCTTACGGAATTGACCGGCACCGTGACAGGTATCGGTATTGCGGCTTCGAGAAACTCCACTGTCACTTCCTGTTTGGTGTCGTCTATCCTCGTCACCCTGCCGCGCTCGCCCTTGAACGGCCCGCCCACGATTTCTATCACATCGCCAATTCCGACCTTTATCTCCTGTTTCTCGGCCACGAGAAAACGCTCTATCTGTGCCATCGGGATGTCCTTGGAGATTATCCCGCGCACGTGCGGCACGTTCTTGGCGGCTGTTTCTATATCGTTCATCTCGCCTTCCACGAAGACGTAGCCGCGTATTTCTTCAGGACGGAACATGGCTTTGACCGGAATCCCGGTCGCCTTTATCCGACTAGCCAGCGATTCCATTACCACGTTCTCCCTTCCGGTTGTCGTTCTTACTGTCAGAATCATTTTTCCACCTACAGATGCCCGGCGCCGCTGAGCAGCATTGCCGTGATGAATATCACGAAGCCCGCGAGGCCTATGGCAGCTATTCCTATGCCCGTTATCTTGGAGCTCTGCACGAGTTCGGCAGCATCCGGCTTGGACGCTATGAGCAGCACCCTTGTTATCTTGTCTATGCTGCCCCTTATATCCATTTCCCTTAATTGGAAGAAACGCTTAAATGGTTGATTTATGCTTCCATATGATCGGCGTAGTTCAGTGCCAAAGAGACTTGCGTAGTGCCTGCGGGTTCATGAGACGGTGTCCCCTTAAGCCGGGAAGGCCGCACTTCTCTATAGTGGACATCCCGCCATTCTCAAAATGAACATACAGTCCGTCCGGGCTTGAAGGGACCGGAAGTTTGGCATTTCGTGTTTCGAGACCCTGCAAATAACCGTGTTTCAGTTAGCCGTTGTCCATGACAACGTGGAAACCCGCCAATTTTGAATATGGACGAAGCTTTCTCGGGTCGCGAATGATGCTATCCGCCCATATTTTCAGGGAATCGTCGCCGGCAGGATCCATTTCTATATAGGCATATTGTAGAGAGGCTTTGCCATATAAATCATTCGACGAAGTCTATGCCCAAGGTCTTTTCTATGTCGCGCTTCCTCTGGTGAACGTAAGGCTTCTCTACTGCGATAATGTGCGGCGAGTTGATGCCGGTCACTATTATCATCGTGCGTATGGAGTCGCCAAGCTCCTTCATTATCTGGGCTCCCCAGATAATCTTGGCGTCAGGGTTTAGCCTCTCTGCCACGGCTTCCACGATCTGCTGGCACTCCCGTATGGTGACGTCCACGCCGCCTGTGACGTTTATGAGAGCCCCCCGTGCGCCGTCTATGTTTACGTCAAGCAGAGGGTTGTTTAGCGCCCGTTCCACGGCCTCTGCAGCGCGGTTCTCAGTGTCAGAGTCGCCCATGCCTATCATGGCAAGGCCGCCCTGCGTCATGACAGCGCGCACGTCCGCAAAGTCAAGGTTGACGAGCCCGGGCCGTGTGACCAGTTCGGTTATGCCCTTGACGGCGTTCACGAGTATTTCATCCGCGACCTTGAACGCAGTTGTAAGGGAAACGTCCGGCACTATTTCAAGCAGCTTGTCGTTCGGTATTATGATAAGCGTGTCCACTACCTTCTCCAGCCTTTCGAGGCCCTGCTTTGCGTTGTTAAGCCTAGATCTGCCTTCCATTGTGAACGGAAGCGTGACTATGCCCACTGTAAGCGAACCCTGCTTCTTGGCGAGTTCGGCTGCGACCGGCAGCGAACCCGTTCCGGTTCCGCCGCCAAGGCCGCACGTTAGGAATACCATGTCAGCGCCCTTTATTGCATCCTTGATCTCGTTCTTGCTCTCCTTTGCGGCTTCTTCCCCGACTTTCGGGTCAGCGCCCGCGCCAAGGCCGCCGGTTATTTCCTTGCCTATGAGCAGCTTGATGTCCGCGTCGGTGTATAGCAGGTCCTGCGCATCAGTGTTGATAGCTATGGTCTCGGCTCCGGTTACGCCTACCTGCGTCAGCCTTGAAAGCGTGTTGCCGCCTGCGCCGCCTGCGCCCACTATCTTTATAGTTGCTTTCTTGGACTCAAGAATCTTCCTAAGTTCGTCGTCCCCGACCTTGTTTCTTTTAGAATCAACGCTTCCAACTCCCATGCAATCACCATTTTCCTTTGAATATCAGCGAATGGCCCGTTTGCCCGAGAAAAAACGCAATACAGGCGAAGCCAATGCCATTTCTTTTCTCCTCTATAATTCGTTGAAATTATTTAAAGGCAAATTGGCGTTCCAAGTGAAACTTTAAATAGTAATAGTAGTAATAGTAATAATAGTAAGGCGATGCAATGAAGATAAAATGCGGCAAATGCGGGCACGTTTGGATAACGAGAAAGGAGCGGATTCCCGTGGCATGCAGCTATTGCAAGACTTCCATGTATTTTCACAAGCCCGTTGTGCTTAAGGAATAGGTTCTGCGGCAAGGAAGGCCGTCCATGAAAGGCATACGCACTGAGAATCAACTAAAATTATCAATGCCCGATATTGTGCTTCTTGGCTGACGCCCCGGCCACCGATGTATGGGGGTATATGATTTCAAAGCTTGTAAGCGTCTATGGCATAGATTGTAATAGTGTCCATTGCTTGCGTAGATGTGGACTTTCTTCAGGGGTTTTGCAAAGACAATATCCGCTTTTGCCGCCACAAACAGAAAGCTTACGGCTTCGCTTCAAAGCTCTGGACGAACCTGAGCTTGCGGAGCTTCTTTCCTTCAGGCTTCACGTATTCCAGAACCGCGCCTGCCAGTCTGTGCCTGAGCTCTGCCGGCAAATCGGCCTCCGCCTCCGCCTCGCCGTTGCTTATGGAGACCTTGGCGCTAGGAACGCCGAAGAATTCAAGGAGCGATTTTATCTGCTCGTCGGGCTTTTCTATTCTCTCCTTCACTTCGACGTCGTAGATAAGCTTTTTGCCTGCCAAAGGATTATTAAAGTCCACGCTCACGCGGCCCGAGGAAACGGACTGTATCCTTCCCTTGAGTCCCGAGAAATCCACTATCATGCCGGGTTTCGGGTCCACATCCCTGTCGCCGAACACCTTGCTATTCACGGTCTTGACCATGTCGGGCTTTCTCTGCCCGAAGCCGTCAGCCGGCTCTATCGTGACGGTCTTCTTGTCGCCTGGCTCCATGGCCTCAATCGCCTTTTCGAGCCCGGGAAGTATGAATCCTGCGCCAAGAACCACGGAAATCGGGCCGTACCTGATCTTCTCACTATGTATCTTCTCGGCTTTGGCGACGTCCTCGCGCGTCAGGTCAAATATCTCGCCGCTTTCCAGCTTTCCCACATAGTCTATCCTTACGAAGTCGCCCTTTTGCATCACAAACAATTGGAGAAAAAGGATTTATAGTTAACCAAATAAAACCCGACATTATAATTCGGACCCTGCAGAAACGATAAGGAAAAGTCGCAGGAAGGGTCTGTATTTTCACAATGCCCTTAGTAACCGATCCCATTGCGATTTTCGCACTTTTTATAAGTTTCTATCATATCTCTTTTATGTTCAAGGTTCTGGTGCCTAACAAGGAGGGAAGTGACTGGAAGGAGTTCCTTGCCCCCAAGGACGAGGAACGGATAAACGAGATACTCAAGAAGGTGGCCCGCCACAGGGGCGCTTATAGCCGGGCGGCAGACTCGAAGAACGCCCAGCTTTGGTGCGCGGCGCTGGAGCTGTTCGGCGCCCAGGAAGCCCTGAGCGAAAGGCTGGAAGAGATGGAAGGCGTTTTTGAGTCCATGTTCCAGAGGATGCGCTTCCGGGACGAGGAGAAGAAGGAGCTCCAGAGGAGCCTTGACACGTTCTAAGCGGCAGTATATTTGCAATGCCCAAAATTTACGGTATCGCCTTGCCAAGCGGCTTTGCACTTTAAGTCAATGTTGCATCTAAAGTCCTAATTCTGCACCAGAAGTCATGAGACTGAACCTAAAGTAGTACATAATCAAGCACTTTAAGTGCAAAGCCTTGCCAAGCATCTGATTTATATACCAGCCCGCCCATTATTCTGTTATGGCAAAAGCCCGCAGATCAAGAAGGCAGAAAGTCTTCGTCGTGACGCTTGACGAGTATCGCCGCCAGTCCCATATCGCGTTCGCGGCCGGCGGGGCCATGTTCCTCGCGCTTGCCGTATACTTCTATTTCACGAATCAGGATTATTCCCTGACATTAGGATGGCTGGCCTACGGCGCGGTTTCCATGGGAGTAGTCTACGCGCTCTACGAAAGGTCGCTCTCTATGTTCAAGTGAGCCCTATAGAAGTTTCATTATTATTGGGCTTTGTTTAATAAGTGGTTCCTCACCCCAACGGGTAGTGTTTCTGTGAACTTACATCACAACTGCTTGTGGTCTTAACGGACTTTTTAAACAAAGCCTTATTATTGCAATTTGCCTGTGTAAAGAACATATCAAATGTTTCGCCTTATGTTCTTATCATTCTAAAAATATTCCGGGCTTGTCCGGCGCAGTTGCGTTGGCTTTCTGGTTCTGGCCGGAGGCTTCTTCTATGGCAACTGTCATGCCGGTCTGCGAAGATATGAACGCAGCCGCCTCGGAAAGGGACGTTATCTGCAGTTCCCGTTCTATAGCATCGTGCCTCCTGTTTTTGGCGGCATTTATGAAAGATGATATCTCTTTGCCTTTGTCGCGATGCAATGCAACAATCTCCTTTATTGCCGCAGCCGGCTCGGCGCCCTGCGCAAGCTTTGAAAGGGCGGCGAATTTCCACTCCTCTGCCACGTAAATTTTGGCACCTTTTTTTTCACCGGCGAGCTTCTTTATTTCCTCTATGTCTTCAGTCACCTTCTGCACAAGCTTCTCAGTGCCCTCGTAAGAATCATCATGAGTTTCCTCCCGGAGCGGTTCAAATGCCGCGAAGCCCTTTCCACCGAGCATGCTCCACATCTCCTCGCATGCGTGAGGCGCCATGGGCGCAAGCGTTTTGACCGCCGTCATTAGCGAAGCGGAAAGCGCATCGGCATTGGCGTTCTCTATGCCGCCGGCTCTGCGGACGTACCACTTTAGCGCATTGGTTGTCTCAAAAAGTGCGTGGTTGCCGGCATCCCTGAACCTGAGCTCCTCGTAGGCTTTTACGGCATTGGCAGATTCCTTCTTTATCTTGTTCTCAATATACATATCCAGCGAAGTTTTCGTTTCGCGCCTTGCTTTTTTTACGTCCCTGCACATTTCGTAAATCATTTCAACCCTTGCCTTCAGTCCCTTTACGTTTTCCGAGCGCCAGTCGGCGTCGTCCAAGCCCTGCGCCGCGGTGACCATGTTCAGCCGGACCATGTCCGCGCCGAACTGCTCCGCCATGTCCTTGAGCGGTATTATGTTGCCCTTGCTTTTGGACATCTTCTCGCCCTCAACGTTCACAAAGCCGTTGACGGAAATCGCCTTGGGCCATTTGTCTTCCGGCCATATCGCCGCATGATGGAACAGGTAGAACGTAAGGTGGTTCTGCGTCAGGTCCTTGCCAGAGTTTCGCAGGTCAACCGGATAGAAATATTCAAACTCCTTCCTCATGTCCTCGGCGTTTTTGTCCTTCGTCTTGCCCTTGCCAAGGAAAATGTAATCAAAGGTGTCGTCCGTGAAGCTTTCGGCAGATATCCTTCTCTCGTTGATTATCCTCGCTATGGTGTAGTATGCCATGTATATCGTGCTGTCCGAGAGCGTCTCGACGATCCACGACTTGTCCCACGGAAGCGGCGTGCCAAGGCCGCCCTTGCGGGTGCAGGCTTTGTCCTTGAGCCATTCTATCGTATTCTCGAAATTCTGCCGTGCTTCCTCGGGGTATATCTTCATGCCCTTCAGCATCTTCCGGACCTTGCCTTTCCATGCCTCGTCCGAGAACTTGAGGAACCACTGGTTCTCCAGTATCTTGACGTGGCATTTCGTGGTGCAGCGGCAAACGACTTCCCCGGTCGTTTCCCACACAAAATCGGCCGAGCCGTTGCGGAGCAACATGCCCTTTATTTCCTCTTTCGCTTTCTCCACCGGCATGCCGGCATACTTGCCGCACACGGGCTTCATTATTCCGGTATGATGCTCCTTCTTGTATATTATCTTCAGCGCTTCCTTCAGCTTGTCGTGGTCATTCTGGCTCGTTATCCCCATTTTTTTGACTATATCCTGCGCCGGATGCTCGCCGAATCCCTCCAGTTTTATCAGCGAAATCGGGGCAAGGGCCTCCACTGCCTTCGGGTCTATGCCATATTTTTTCAGTACGGAAGGATTCTTCTTCAGGTCCTCCAGCGCCTGCCAGTCAAACGGCGCGTGCGAAGGCACGCTCGTGACAAGGCCCGTGCCTATTTTCGGGTCGGTAAACGACGAGGGCAATATTATTATGTCCTTGTCCATGACAGGGGCCCTGCAATATTTGCCCACGAGCTCCGTGCCTTTGACGGTGCCTACATGTTCCACGGTTTTCAGCTGGTCCTTCAGTTTTTCGGCGCACTCCTTGCTGACTATCCATTTTTCCTTGCCGTTGACGCGTATTATCCCATATTCCACTTCCGGATTTGCCCACATGTTAGTTTGCCCGAATACCGTTTCCGGCCTCAGGGTCGCGGCGCATATGAACTTGTCTCCGAATGCGAACTTGAGTATCGTGAACTCCATAGGGCTTTCCCCCTCGCCCTCCAGCCTGTCGTGGTCGCCTGTCGGGCTCTGGTCGTGCGGGCACCATATTACCGGGTGGGTTCCTTGTACAACATACCCGGCTTTCTTCAGTGTGTTGTACTGCCATTCTATGAAGCGGGAGTATTGCGGCGTCAGGGTTGTGGTTACGAAGCTCCTTCTCCAGTCTATGGAAAAGCCCGCTGCCTTTTGCGCCTTCTTCCACTTGTCTATCCAGAAGTTGACAAGATATTCCGGCGATTCCTTGAATTTCTTTATGTCCTCGTCCGTGGCGCCGAACTGTTTCAGCGTCTGGATCTGCGACTGGTCGTTTTTCCTCAGCCTCTCTATGACCCCGAGGATCGGTTCGCCGGTGGCGTGGAATCCCTGCGGATACAGCACGTTGAAGCCGCGCATCCGCTTGAAACGCGCATAGGCATCGGTTCTAAGCGACGAATATGCGTGCCCGACGTGCGGCGCGCCATTCACATACGGATATGGGAAAGTTATGAAGAACTTGGGCGTGTCGCCGTCAATGTTTGCCTCGAAAGCTTTGGCCCCTTCCCATTTGTCCTGCCATTTCTTTTCTATCGCGGCAAAGTCCATGATATCAACTGTTCGCAAGTCTTAAATTGCTAACAGAAAAAAATTCAGACATACCCTATTTCCTGCAATGCCTTGTAACCTGCTACCGATCTTGGGTCAGTTGGATCGTAACTTATGTTAATGGGATATGGTTTCTTATCCGTATCTGGAGCTTCTGATAATCTAGGTCTTTGGAA
>DATDTL010000003.1:0-9343 GCA_035290885.1 archaeon | reverse complement strand
TTGGCAGGGTCAAGAACCTTCTTTGCTTCTATGATTATCTTGTTTCGCATGGGCGCAAAATCATTGTCTGCCAGAAGAGTTAGTTCTTTCCATTTTGTAAGTATCAAGCACGCGTCAGCCCCTTGCAGGGCTTTGGCAATGCTGCTGTAAGCTACCTCGGGATAAAGGCGCTTCATGTTTTCAGCGGCCTTTGGATCGTACGCATGCACGGATGCGCCTTCTCTTTTCAGCATGGCTATCACGTCTATTGCCGGGGACTCGCGAATGTCGTCAGTGTCTTCCTTGAACGCGAGCCCAAGAACGGCAATCTTCTTTCCTTTGAGCGAAGTCCTGCTTTTGAGCAAATCCACTAAAACTTTTCTCTGGCGTGCATTCGTTTCCAGCATCTCCTTCATCATGCCGGTTTCGCAGCCTATCTCTTCAGCCCTGCGCTGCAGCGCGGAAACGTCTTTTGGAAAGCAGGAGCCTCCGAAGCCGGCGCCGGCTTCAAGAAAGTGCGGGCCTATGCGCTTGTCGTATCCCACGGCTTTAGCCACGTCATAAACGTCTATTCCAAGCTTCTTGCAGATGTTGCCAAGCTCGTTTATCAGCGATATGCGCGAGGCAAGAAAAACGTTCGACGCGTATTTTATCATTTCCGCGGCGGCAAGCTTCGTCCTTATCACAGGCGCGCCAAATCCGATGTAAAGCTTCTCGAGGGCGTCGCCGGATTTTGTGTCAAGTTCGCCTATGACTACCCTGTCAGGATGCAGGAAGTCCTGAAGCGCCTTGCCTTCCCGCAGGAACTCGGGATTCATGCAAATGCCGAAATTTTTGGAATATTTCTGGAGTATGGGAAGAATCACCGTTTCTGTTGTGCCGGGCACCACGGTGGACTTCACGACAACTATATGACCTTTCTTGTTTTTCATGGCAAGGCCAACTTCTTCGCCGGCTGCCTTTATGTAATCAAGATTTATTTTGCCGGAGTCATCAGACGGGGTGCCTACACAAATGAAAGTTATATCGCTATTTTTTACGGCGTAAGCCGTGTCCGTCGTGGCTTCCAGAAGTCCTTTAGAAAGGGCTTCGAAAAGCGCTTCTTCTATCCCTTCCTCGTAAAAGTGGGACTTTCCTTTGCGAACCGCGGCAATCTTGGATTCATCCTTGTCCACGCATATTACTTTATGTCCCTTGCTTGCGAATCCTGCCGCCGTGGAAAGGCCGACATAGCCTGTGCCGATAATTGATAGATTCATTAATATCCTTTTTGCGAAAAGGCTTAAAAATCTCGGATAGCGAGGTTAAACGCAATAAACGGACTTTATTTTGTCTATTATGCTTGTCGTGGATTTTCCGGGCACCGCCGGAATCAGCATGATTTTGCCGCCGTTTTTCTCGACCACGCCCTGCTCAATCAGCGGAAGCTTGTAATCCCCGCCCTTTACGTGCACATCCGGCTTGATTTTGGCGAGCCAGTCTCTTGGATCCTTTTCCGCAAACGGAAAGATATAATCCACGAATTCCAGCGCAGACAGGAGTTCCATGCGGTCTTCCAGCGCCACTATAGGCCTTTTGTCGCTCTTGTATGCCTTGATAGATTCATCCGTGTTAACGCCTACTATGAGAATATCGCCCAGCTTTTTTGCATCCTTGAGGTATCGCACATGGCCTGCATGCAGAATGTCAAAAGCGCCATTTGTTGTGATTATTTTTTTGCCTTGAGCTTTCAGATTTGCAGCTATTTTAGTAATTTCGTCCACAGTGCCTATTTTGCCGTTCATGCGCTCGCCGTTCCGTAAAGCTCGTTTTCCATCATTTCGCATGCCACGTGTATTATCGCGGTGTGGGATTCCTGTATTCTTGGTGTATTGTCCGAAGGCACACGGATCTCCACATCGCAAATGCCTGCGGCTTTGCCGCCGGTCCTGCCGGTGAGGCAGGCCGTTCGCGCGCCCATGTACTTGGCTTTTGTAAGGCCTTTCAGCACGTTCTCAGAGTTTCCGCTGGTGGTTATGCCAACGACAAGGTCCCCTTGAGAGGCAAGCGCCTCTACCTGCCTTTCAAAGACACTGGAATAGCCAAAGTCGTTGCTTATTGCAGTAAGTATCGTAGTGTCGGAGTTGAGCGACACGGCCGGCAACCCGGCCCTTTCGCGCTTGAACCTGCCGACAAGCTCACCGACAAAGTGCTGTGCATCCGAGGCGGAGCCGCCGTTGCCGAACACGAGTATCTTCTTTCCGTTCCTGTAAGTGCCTATCATGAGCTCGGCAAGACGCTCTATAGAGGGCATTTCGTTCTCGGCTACTGCGCGCATCACGTCAATGCTCTCCTGAAGCGGCCGGGAAACTGCGGATTTTGAGCCCCTTATGAGTTCGTCTGGCGTCACGACCGAGGTTCCCATCTTGCCAACGACTATGCCGGCCGCCTGATTGGCCGCAACTGCGGCATCCTCTATTTCCATGCCAGCTGCTATGCAAAGCGCGAGCGTGGCAACGACAGTGTCGCCTGCGCCGGAAACGTCAAAGACTTCCATAGCCTGTGTTGGTATGAATGCCTTTCTTCGGTTCTTTTCGTAAAGGAACATGCCTTTTTCCCCGCGCGTTATAAGGATGTTTGCCGAAAGCATATGGCTTAGCGACTCGGCGCACTTTTCAACGTCCTCTTCGCCGGTTATTTCCATGGCTTCCTTCTCGTTCGGGGTCACAAGGAAAACGTTTGTAAAGAACTTGGCGTTCTTTGGCTTTGGGTCAACTATGATGTCCTTGCCGTTCCTTTCGCAGGCGTCATAAAGGAACTGGAGCATGTTCTCGGTGACAACGCCCTTGCCGTAATCCGATATCACGACTATATCTACAAGAGGCACGGCTCTCTCTATGTTCTTTATTATGTTGCTTTCGACGGATGCCCCGACACTATCAACACTCTCGTAATCCAGCCTGAGCATCTGATGCGTCTGGCCGAGCACGCGCGTTTTTTCTATTGTCGGCCTGCTGGAATCGCGCAGTATGCCGGACGTGTCTATGCCGGATTTCTCCATCTCGCGAAGAAGCAAGGAACCGGACGAGTCAGCGCCTACAACGCTTATGACGTGGGCCACGCCGCCAAGGGAAACTATGTTGTTTGCGGTATTTGCAGCGCCGCCCGGCACGAACGATTCCCGCTCCACGCGTACAACCGGCACCGGCGCCTCGGGGGATATTCTTGTCACGTCGCCGTGCAGGTACCTGTCAAGCATAACGTCCCCTATAACCAAAACTTTTCTGCCGGCAAAGAGCGACACATCCATGAAATCAAATAATATTTATCGGCAAAAGGCTTAAATATTCGTCATACCTTTTCATACCATTTGGTTTGGCTTCCTTTGGCTGAAAACGATGGATGAGTGTTATGCGGCATCGGATATTGAGGCGCTTCAGCCACACCTTCTTTTTATTCCGGGCCGTGCCATATGGTGTCATGGAACTCTTTGATGCCGCTGCCGAGGCGATCAACAGGCATTTCAATTTCCGGAAAGTGAGGATATCCTCCGGCGCGGCCAATGCCGCGCGCATAAACGGGGATGAGCTCTTTCTTGCGTTAAACGTCAAGGATCCGTTCGTTGCAGAGCCTTCGTATGCGGCGCTTGTTGCGGTAAGGGAAACGTACCGTGCCATGTACGGACGGGAGGGTTTTCCTGCAGACATACTCGCAGACAAAAGCGTCATAAGGGACGGGATGGGCAAAGAGCTCGCAGGCTACTACTTTTTTCTTCTCACGGAAAGGAAAAACAGGCATGCGGCTACGCTACGGGAATTCGTGGAAATAAACCTGCCGCATCTTAGCTTCGCTGGCATGGACAACGCTCAGGCTGATATTTTTCGGGATATCGCGGAAACGTTCAGCGCTCCTGAAGGCGCGAAGAAAAAAACAGAAAGGCTGTTTCTTCTATGCAGGGACCCTTACAGGAATTATGATGAAATGAAGAAAGAGGCAGACGAGATATGCAAGTCATAAGATACTCGTGGAAGGACTGGAATCCCGTGTTCCTTACGTCAGGCGGCGATGCAGTGCGGCTTTTTGACGAGAGCCTTTGTTTTGTCGCCGGGAAGAGAAAATGCACGGGCTACGCAAGGGGTGGAAGGCGCGTGGATTGCCCGGAGGCCGCTGAAACGGCGGAATCGAAATGCGGGAACTGCATGGCGCGGGACGGGTTCTTCATGTGCATCAAATGCAGCGGGGAGGAGTGCCTGAATCCCGGAAGAAGGGAGGAATGCAAGACCGAACGGTATTTCATATATTTGTCGGCGTTTGATTCCCTGCTAAAGGTCGGCATATCCCAGAGCTACCGGCTGAAGGAGCGGCTGGTGGAGCAGGGCGCGGATTTCGGGGCCAAGATAGCCGAGGTTCTGGACGGCAAGGCAGTGCGACTGATAGAGAATGGAATATCAGAATGGCTTGGAATAACGGACAGGGTCACGGGGCCGGAGAAACACAAGAGAATTTTCGGGGATCCTAACGCCTCGGTGAAGAGCCTGCTCTCTGCGATAGGGCGGCTGCAGAACAGCGGATTCAACCGGTATCTTGTGCGGCCCGAGATATACGATTTGCGTGGGTATTACAGGCTGGACAAGGTTATGATCGCGCCTTCAGCGCTCAAAGTGGAGGACGGGACTGAAATCCATGGAATCGTCGCCGCTGCAAAGGGGAACATAATTATACTGGAAAACGGCGGAAGATTCCTTTCGTTCAACGCCCACGAAATGGTGGGCAGGAGCATGGAAGCATTTTGAAGCCCCGGAAAATGAAGGATGCGGCAGCCTTGCATATGAAGGCGGCGGCGGATCAAGGACCCCGAAAGCCGCGCAGGGTGCGCGTGAAGCGCGCTTATAAAATGCCGTTGCGTTTCTTCACGGTTTTCTATAATCCTAATTTAAGGGTTGGCAAGATAGTTCTTGGATGCCGATGAAAGGGGTCGTCTTCATTCTAGGAACGGGCGGCGGCTCCAACATATACGTGATAGACGGGGAGCTTGTAGTGGACGCGGGCACAGGCGAATTCTTTCAAGAGACCAAGGATGCGATACAAAACAATATAGGCATTTCACGGCTCAAGACGATAATCAATACGCATTGCCACTACGACCATTCAGGTGGCGATAAAAAGCTCAGGGACTGGCTCGGGGCGGTCATATGCGCGCATGAGAAGGACAGGAAGTCACTGGAAACAGGCAACGGAACCCAAGCTAACCTTTTCCGGGCCGTGCCGCGCTCAGTCACGGTGGACAGGAAGCTGCGGGACGGCGGAAAGATAAACACCCGGAATTTCTCGTTTGAAGTCGTGCACACGCCCGGGCATACTCCGGGCTCCATATGCCTTTATGAAAGGGAGAAGAGAATCCTCATTTCAGGCGACACGCTGTTTGAGGACGGCGTTGGGAGGACCGACCTTGAGGGCGGAGACAGGAGCGAACTCAGAAAGTCGCTTGAAAGGCTTGCCGAGCTTCCCATAACGCACCTCCTTCCCGGGCACGGCATGCCGAGGAGCAACGGCATAAACTTCTACATAAAGCAGCTCCTTGTCCAGAACGCGGTCTGACGCCCGGTTATTTATGGGATGCCGTTAACTTTCTCGTTAACGTGAGGACCTTGTGCTGCGGGCATGCGCGATACTTACGCCATATCCAAAAATCGGGCGCGCCATTTATACAGTGCATATAGTTTAATCTTTTCGCCACCAATTACTGTCATGCCAAGAAAAAATAGCGATTTCAGGTATTATTGGGAGAAAGAGAAGGGACTGCCGGAAAACGAGAACGAGACCATGCCGGTCAGCATAATAGAAACGGACGAGGAAGTCATACTGGAGGCGAGGCTGCCCGATTTTGGCGAGGATGCAGGCGGCGCCAAAAGCGCCCGGAAAAAAGGGAAAAATGTTGTTGAAGACAGCTATACGGACGCGGTGAAGGGATTCTTTTCGCGGGCCCGGAGCTTCAAGGCAAGCGCGATATTTAGCGATGGTTTTCTTACGGTCAGCATAAAGAAGCCCGGCCGCAGGAAAGGCGGCGCTATGCGCTGAATCTTATCATGTTCTTTTCCGGAATGATTTTGATTTTTACGCCAAGAAACTTTTCTATGACGTAAGCGTTCGATTTGCAGTGCGCCGTTGCGGCGGCGGCGGAAGCAGCCCCGCCCGTTATTGCAAGATACGGGAGGATTTGATCCGCCATGTGCTCGTCCAGCGCAGCGCCGCTCTCATGCGCCTTGATCAGAGCTTCGCATGCTTCCTTGGCAAGGCTTTCGGCGCTGCGGGCCTGTTCCGCAACTGCGCTTCCTCCGGTCACGGAATTCTCGTACTGCGCGAAAATGCCTATGCCGCCGCCTAGAGAAGCCGCGTCAACATATTCCAGCGCTATTTCCGGAGCGATGCCGAAAGGGCGCAGTAGGCGCATGGACTCGGTTTTTATCCTTTCCGCGACTTTGGCGGCTGCAAGGCTTTTGCTTGCCGTGCAAGTGCCGTATACGCGCAGGAGTTTTCCCCTTTTGACAATATTGAATTTTGTCAGCGATGAGGGGAATATCACGGCTTCCACAAGCCCGCCGCCTTTTGGGTAGAAACCGTGGCGACGGACGCCAATTTCCCCGCAATAGCCGGACTTTTTTAGCAACGGAAGCGTGACGTTCCGTATATAGTCAACGGACGGCGCCCATTTGTTTATCGTGCCGCCCTTCACGGACACGGAAACAGGGGATTCGGATTTCATCGCCGGAATCATCAGTGCCTGAAGGACAAGCGCAATCGAGCCGGCGCTGCCTATGTCAATATCAATTTTTCCGCCGGTGATTTTTCCGGGAGAAAATTCCAGTTCTGCCGAGGTTATTTCGTTTCCATTTACCGTGGCGCCGCACAATGCAGCTACTGCGGCAACGGCCGCAATATGCTGCCTCTGGAGGCCGGGATTTTTCCTGTTCGCCCTTATGTTCTTTATCCTGCACGGCTTTCCTGTGAGCGCGGACAGCGCCACTGAGAGGCGTACTATCGCGCCGCCACCTTCATCCCGAGAGCCGTCTATCTCTAACATAAGAAAAATTGAGCGCAGGCTTTATATTGCTCCATTTCAATGCCTTGGAATTAACGCCGTATGCCAAAAGACAAAATTTTTATTTTTGGTAAACAAAAATCAGGCGGGCTTCACACAGTCAGAGCTCTAACGTTTCGCTGTTAGCCGGCGCAAACGCTTCCCTGCCGGTCTTCCTTATTTCTTTTGCGAACTGCTCGCAGGAGTCGCCGTGGACGCAGACGACCTGCGAGGGGTTCGTTTCCTCTATTATGCGCATGAGGCCCTCGCGGCTGGCGTGCGCTGAAAGCTCGTACTGTTCCACGCGGCAGCGGATGTCAAACCTCTCGCCTTCGTTGTCGTATACCTTGTTGTTGAGAACGCCCCAACCGGGAGAATCCTCCACAAGATAGCCTGTGAACATGATGCGCGCCTCCTTGTTGGGCGCGACCTTTCTCAAATACGATATGATCGGGCCGCCGGAGAGCATACCCGCCGAGGAGAGTATTATCGGGCGGTTTTTCATAGCGATTGCCCTGCTTTTCTCGCTTCTCACCCACATTATCTTGTCAAGCACGTCGCGGAGCTTTGCGGCGTCCTTTATGCGATGGGAATACGACGAGACGATGCCGGTTGCCTTCTTGGCCATGCCGTCCAGCGCTATGTACTTTGCGTATTTCTCAAGAAGCAGAAGCACTTCCTGAGCCCTGCCCACGGCAAACGCCGGTATTAACGCGGTCTCGCCCTCGGCTATCACTTCCTCGACGCTTTCCACAAGCTTTGCCTCCTCGCGTTCCCTCGGAACGCGGTTGCGGCCTGCATAAGTGCTTTCAGTCACGAGCACGTCCACGCCCTTTGGCAATTTCGCGCCACGCAGAAGATTCGTGCCTTCGTCGTGCATGTCGCCGGTGTAAAGAACGGTTTTTTCGCCTTTGACGAGTATGGAAGCCGATCCGGGTATGTGGCCGGCGTCGAAAAGCCTGCAATCAAGGCTTCCGGCCTTGAAGGGCTGGCCATAATTCATGACATTGGTTTGCTTCACCGCGGATGCGAGATCCGCCTCGGTAAAGGGCATCTTGTAGCCTTCCTTCTTAGCTATCTTGATGGAATCTTCTATCAGAAGCTGGGTAAGGTCAAGCGTCACATCGGTCATGTAAGCGGGAAGCTTCCACTTGCCGTACAAGCGGGGCAGGGCGCCGGAATGATCAAGGTGGGCGTGGCTTATTATCACGGCATCGGGTTTTTGAGCAGGCAAAGGCGCGTACTCCGGCGGCTCCGGGCGTATCTTGACGCCATAGTCCATCAATACGCGCGAATCGCGCGATTCGAGCATAACGGCGCTCTTGCCAACCTCGCGGCCCGCGCCGAGAACTGTGAGTTTCATCAATTTTCACTCTGTTTTACGATATCTATTCCTGCGCAGAATATAAAAAGGAAAACGAAGGCAATAATCAAACCAGATTCTTTTCTATGAAGTCCTGTATCTCATCTGCCATTCGTGGATTGAGCGAAATGTGTAAGCCGTAGCTGGTGGGCTTGGGCAGGAGAAACCCTTCTTTTGTCAACTCTTTCCCGGCTTTCATGTCGCCTTTGAGATGTTGCGGGACGCCTTTTTGCAGGTTCTCAAAATCCGTATGCTTGCCGCCCCAATACGTATGTCTCGAAAGTTTGTCAAGAATCAACGCCTTTAATTTATTTTTATTATTCATAATTATGAATATTCAAACTTATCTATTTAAAGTTTGATTCTTTAGTTATATAATGTCAAAAGAAATGGAACCATCGCTCTTCGTGCGGTTCTTTGGAAACGCCCCTATAGTGAAGATACTGGATTTTCTGATAGAGAACAGGCTCTTTGATTACTCAAAAACAGAAATAGCGCGGAACGCCGGCGTTGGCTGGAGCACGCTGCACGGTATATGGGGAGAGATTGAACGGAACAACATAGTAGTGAAAACAAGAACCATAGGAAGGGCGGAGATGTACAGGCTCAACACGGAAAATGTTCTTGTGAAAAATTTCATAGAGCTTGACAGGAATTTCTCAAAGTCATACGCTGCCAGAATGGGCGCAGGAAAGGATAGAATAGATGTGTAATGCATGACGCTGAGAAAGTGGTTTGGCGTCCTTTTCGGAGAAGGTGTCGAAGAACTGCAACATCGGATGAGAAATATCCGGGAAGAAATGTCGAAAGACGTGGAAAGGCATCTAATACACTGTATGCGGCAATCAACGAAGATAAAGCCTTAATAAGGTGGGAAATTTCCTTTTTAAGTTTTTATCGGCAATCATTCTAATGAGACTTATTCTTTCTTTGAAAGCGGAAAA
>DATDTL010000002.1:0-15817 GCA_035290885.1 archaeon | reverse complement strand
CAAGGTCTTGTCCTGCTCTGACTTTGGCAACGGAGAGAAATTCTCGGTTATGACCTCTATAACGTAATGGGCCTTGGTTCCCAAAGCCACCTGCATTATGCGCGGCAGGGCGTGGCAGCGGGCCAGCGTATGGCGGCTTTTCGAGCCCGTGCTCTCAACGCAGGCGATGCGAGAAAGATTATGTTCAATGCCCAGCTTCGCCGCTATTTCACCTACTCTTGCCCGGATTTGCTCGGAATGCTGGTATTTTATCATGTTGCTAAATGCCAATGGAATAATAAAAGCTTTTCTTTCAAATTAAAGTAGTGCCTCGGTAGCTCAGTTGGTAGAGCGTTAACGAATGCCATAAGACATCGTCGCTAAACCTTGGTAAGGTAAAGGCCGCGAGTTCAACTCTCGCCCGGGGCTTTAGGAAGTTCGATACGTGAAGATGTTCATCAAAGACGCCCCATGACAAATTAAATCCGGATTTCAAAATGAATATCTGACAGGTCTTACTCAATATGTGAACGGCTGCATCATTTCAAATCTTAGAGTTATGGAACGGAATGGATATAAAATACCGCAATTGTAAGAAGGTGAAAAGTTGGATGATACTTGCCTTTATGTAATATTCCGGACATGCCCAGAGCGTGAACTGGAATTGCCTTTCTGCGTATGAATGAATAGGGTTTTACGAAGTCGTGGTGGATTTCAAAGCCCGTACCTATTTTTTAATCCAAAAATGGCGCAAAAGTTCTAGGATGACCCACAATTTTTGCATTAGATTGACCTTGACCCAGAAGAAAATGATTGTCCCTTACCATAGATTGCATATGCCTGTAAGCAGTGTACAAGGCAGGAAACATTATCTCTTCTAACCCTCTTCTTTCTGTGTTCATTCTTTCCAATACTGGATGTCCTAATATTTCATTATTCGTAAGATCTGAACCTACCTTTTCGTATATTACTTCGCCCTTGACATCTTCTATCTCACTAATTCTATTACGACAATGGTCTATAATATGCACTACTTTTGGATTATATTCTCTGAAGGAAGAAATAGCATCTTTATAGGAAGTTACCCACCACTTTTTTAACGTCGCGTCACCAAAGAAATTGGGACCGAAAAGATTGCTTAATCCTTTATCAGAAAAGATAGCATAAGGAATAACGGCACTATTATAATCATGTCCTATTTCTTCTTGTATTCTATCGATAATCAACTTTATCCTACGTACCATAATAGGCGTATAATACTAATCTATTTAAATCACTATTATAACGTAACAATTTGAGCTTTTCGCTTTAATTTCGGAGGGATTTATAAGCTTTCCGCTCTTTATAATTTGAGGAGGAAATAAAACATGAGAGAAGGTTTCGGCAGAAACGGTGGCGGCTTCCGCAAGGATTTCGGCCCCCGTGAAATGCACAAAGCAACCTGCTCCGAGTGCGGCGCTGAATGCGAAGTTCCATTCAAGCCCACAGACGGCAGGCCTGTTTTCTGCAAAGATTGCTATGCTAAGAAGAGGAAGTTTTAATCCTTCTGATTAACTAGTATAGACAAGACGTTTTTCTTTTTTATTAACATATTATTTTTCTATAAGCTTTATCCGCATGATTATCATGACAAAGGCTTGGATAAAATTCTGTCTTTGCCAATTGCATGGAGGGCATTAAAATGTGCAAATAATCCCGCTCCTGCCTCATCCACCCGCTGAAGCGGTTGGGTTTCGATATGCGGCCTCTAAAAACTAACGTCATCTACTATAGATATGCGGCGGCTCCAAAAAGACATTATAAATGCCTTCAGAACAAACGGATGGAACCTGTACCCCACTTCCGGCAATTATGACGGCGATCTATTCATTATATCCGACACAGATGCAGCGGAAGAGCTTGAGCCTTTCAAGAACTACGCAATTCTTCCCGCAGTGCCTGAGCCGCGCGACCGTTATTCAGTCATGGGCGCAGCATATTATCTGGCCTTAACCGGCGTGCATCCATTTAATATCCACGGAATCCCGTTCCACACCGTTTATTTTGAAGATAACGATGTGACTATCAAACACAAGAATCTGCAAATCAGCTTTGATTGTGAATACTTCCTTGAAACCGTTGCAAAGAATTATTTGTGTCATGTTGCCGTATTTAACTGAATTTTTTTGCATATTTGAATGCGTTGTAGACAGCGAACCCTGCAATAACTGCAAGAATTTCGTAAAAAATGAGTACAGGCTCGAAATGCAGCAGCATCAGCAGCGAGCTGATTATTCCAAGGCCCGCCAGCACGGGAAACTTGCCTATGCTCAGGGGCGAACGGAAAGTTCTCTTCGCCTTCGGCTCCTTGTACCTCAGCCATATGACTGCGGCATTGATGAACAGATAGACGGCAAATATGCCGATATCCGTAAGCAGGGCCACACTGCCGATGGCGCCAAACTGCAGGAATGCCAGTGAAACAATCATGACAATAAAGACGGAAACATACGGCGTGCGGCTTTTTCCCAGTGTGGCCAGCGCTTGAGGCAGGGCGTTGTTCTTCGCAAGCCCGTAGAGCATTCGGGAAGCCACGACAAGTATCGCCAATACCGTGTTTGATGTCGCAAATAATGCAATCACGGACATGAGAAAACCGGCTTCCGGCATCACCCTGCTTACGACTTCCGTGAGCGGGGCTTTTGCCTTGGCAAGTTCCTCGGCAGGCATTATCGAGACCGCGGATATTGCCACAAGTATGTAAAGCACGGTGGTTATTGCTATTGAAATCAGCAGCGCCTTCGGTATGACCCTGCTTGCGTTCTTGGTCTCTTCCGAGAGGTTGACGACTTCTTCAAAGCCTATGTAAGCGAAGAACAAAAGGGCAGTTGCTGCAAGTATGCTCGTTATCCCTGCCGGCGCGGCAAAGTAATCAATTGTTCCTATGAAACCTGCGCCCAAGACTATGACAATCAAAAGCCCGATCATTTCTATGACCGTTGCCACGATATTGAATCGGACTGATTCCTTAATTCCCGTATAGCTGATAAGCGAAAGAAGAACGAGAAGGCCTGCCGCCGCCCATAATTGGCTGATGCCGAATATATAGGAAAAGTATCCGCCAAACCCTAATGCCACGGTTGTTGCGCTCACTATAAGGGCAAATATCATTATCCATTGAACAACAAACGCCAGCCATTCCTTGCCGAAAGCTTTCTTTGTATATACGTATTCTGCCGCAGTCTTGGGAAACATTCCGGCAAGCTCAGCATAGCTCATTCCCGTAAAAGAAGCTATGAGCGCCGCCACAACGAATGAGAGCCACAGCCCGTTGCCTGCAACGCCAGCGCCCTGTCCTATCAAGACGTAGATTCCAGCGCCAAGAATGATGCCAACGCCGTAGAATATGGCGGTGACAAGAGAAAGCTCCTTTCTGAGGCGGGACATGATATTATATTTGCCGTTGCAATATAAAAATAACTTATCGGTTTTTTCTTTTAATAGACTCTTCCATCTCCAATATCAAATCCGCAGCATCTTCAAAATCTTTAGCTACGAAAGCAGACTCGTTTTTCATCGCCCTGACTTTTTTGTCCTGCCCAATCTGGCTTTTGGAAGGCACGAGTACGCCGATTCCGCCGGCGTTCAGGCCGGTCTCCACGTCGCTACTTCGGTCGCCTATCATGTAGACATGCGTTTTCCCCTTGTCCATGCGCTCCTTTTCCATTGCGGCAAAAAGCATTCCGGGACGCGGCTTTACGCAGCCGCATTCGCAAACGTAAGCGGGATCAAAGTTCCTTTCAGGATGCGCTTTCACATAATCCTTTGAGATGTGCGGGCAGAACAAATAACCGTTGAGGCCGGCGCCCTCTTTCTTCAGGCGCTTCATCACTTCCTCGCAGACCTCGTGCCCCCTTTTTTCAGTGAGTTCTGGAAAGTCGGCTATTCCGATGCCGGACTGGTTGCTTAGCATATAAATCTTCACGCCGGAGATCCTTCGTAGCGCCTTTATGCCTTTTATCACGCCATGCAGTAATTCTATTTGGTTTTCCCAGCCTTTGGACCTTCCAAGATACTGCCTGCCTTCGGTGTCGTTGATTATTGTTCCGTCCCTGTCTATGCCAATGAGAACCGGCATGATATCACTGCACCTTCTTGCTCCCAAGCATGCGCCTTGCCTCGGACTTGTACGATTCGACGGCAGGCTGGTCGAAAGGATTCACGCTCATGAGATAGCAGAGATAAACCGTTTCCATCATCTTCATCTGCAGGAACTGGCCTATTGACTGGGCGGAACGATCCGGCAGGACCATTTCGCTAAACGGGCGCTTACCTTTCCTATAAGCTGCCGTTATGCCGCTGTAAAGCGCATTAGTAATTTCAGAAAGCGATTTTCCCTGAATATTTTCCGATAGCCCGCTAAAATCCTTCATCATAGCAACCTTTGTTGCCGGGCCGTTATCCTGCGACTTGACAAAGGTCGTAAACTTGTCATGCGGCCCGCCAAGATAGAGTTGTGCCATGGAATGGAGGTCCTGCGGAAGCGACACCGTGGGAGTCATGCCGGCGTTGATCTTTTTTCCGTTCCTGTCCAAGTCCTTGCCTGCGCTTTCGGCCATGAGCTGCCTGTACCATTTTCCGAGTTCCTCAAATGCAGGCGAAAAAAGGAACGTGTCGTGGATCTTCCGGCCGTTCTGGTAATGATGATAGAGCACTGCCGCGGACATCGCTGCAGGGTTTGCGTCAATGCTCCTGTCAACGCAGCGTTTTGCCATTGCAGCCGCGCCATCAGCAAGGACGCATATATCCACCCCTGCCATCGCCAGAGGGAACAGCCCGGCAGGCGAAAGCACGGAATATCTTCCGCCAACGTTTGCAGGTATTTCCATGACCGAAAAGCCTTGCGAGAGCGCTGCGTGCCAGAGCTGCGAGCCTTTGTCCGTTGTCACCACAACGCATCTTGCGTAATCTTTCCTGTATTTTTTTAGCAGCTGCAGCAGAATCTGGAAGTTTGCAACTGTCTCGATTGTCCTTCCGGATTTGCTGACGCAATTGAGAATGACGGCGCTCTTTCGCTTCAGGCTATCTTCCATCGTGCCCATCACGGCACGAACGGAAAACTGGTCTATCGTATCCGCGTAAAGCAGCTTCGGGCCCTTGCGATTTCCTGCGACAGCCTGCTCAACCGCAGAAGCGCCAAGGCTGCTGCCGCCTATTCCTATCAGTACGACGTATTCGGGCTTCAGAGCCTGCTTCTCCTTCACAAGCTTTTTCACCAAGTCAGGCATTTCCGCGGCAAACGGCAGGCTTGCGAATGCACGGCCGTCAGGCGAATTGCCTGCCAATGCACGTTCCATCGTCTTGATTTCAACGCGCAGCCTTTCTTTTATTATTGAAAGCCCTTCTTTGGCAATGGAGTCCCCGAAGAAAAAAGACACTTCTTTCATTTTTCGTTACCCAGAGCCGCATATTCCGGCACCACGTCCGCGGAAAAGACTTTCACGCCTTCAAGGGTCTTGGTATGGTGCATCGCGGATTTTATCACGTCCAGCGGCACTGTGGCGATGTCCGCGCCTGCAAGCGCCGCGTCCCTGAGATGCCGCGCATTCCTTATGCTTGCGGCAAGGACTTCGGTCGTTATGCCATAATACCTGAATATGTCTGTGCATTGCGCCACCATCTCTATGCCGGACGTCACGCCGTTGTCTTCCAGCTTCCTGCCGTCCTTTTCCATGCCTGTGACAGGGAAATAATCGGATTTGTTGAATGGGATGCCGTTGGCCGAGCGTATGAAATCGTCTATCCTACCGGCAAACGGGCTGACCATCTTCGCTCCGGCCTTTGCCGCGAGCAATGCCTGCTCAGGGGTGAAAATAAGGGTGCCGTTGACAGGAATTCTCTCATCGGACAGCGCCTTTATCGCCTTCAGCGCGCCGAACTGATCATTCTTGCCGTCAAGCGAAGTGTTGCACGGTATCTTGATTACAACATTTCCGGCCACGGCATTGAACTTCCTGAAAAGCGCAATGCCCTCGCGAACCATGCCTTTGTAATCCGTAGAAGCAACTTCCAGGCTTACCGGCGTTCCCTTGGCGGCCTCAAGTATCCGCTTCACGTAACCCTCCATGTCCAGCTTCTGCCCGGACTTCTTCAGTTCCTCAACCGCTTTTTTCATCAGCGAAGGATTGGTCGTCACGCCATCCATTATGCCGGACGAATACGCTTCCTCTATCTCGGAAAGGCTTCCTGTGTCTATGAAGAGTTTCATGATACCACCATTAATAGGACACGGCAGCTTATATAAAAGTTTCGTAAAAGCGCGAAGCAATTGATCAGTAATGCTTGCCAGAATCTCTCTGCCTGAGACTTCTATATGCAGCGCATGCTTGCGGATCCATTGTCAGCATTGCTCCGCCATTTCTAAAGTCTATTCTGACATCATCGTCTATCCCATTGGCATGGAGATATGCTGTCAGCATCCGTTTAAGTTTTTTCGCTATATTTTTCCCCTGTACTGCTCCTGATTTTTTTCCGTCGTTAAGCCGTTGGCCATCTCTGATGAAAAGCTCTCCTGTTTCTGCAAGCATGTCGGCAAACGGCATATAAGAAGCATTTAGGGGAGCAGTGTATCCATGCCCTGAACTTCCGATGTAAACAGGCTCTTGCGCATTAGCGCCTGAATTATGGCCGCCGGCATTACCACTGTATTTAGGGCGTTTTTGCCTTACTCTAACTTGGCGAGGAATCGTCTCAAGTTTAGGCATATTAGTTTCAAAATCCCTTCCCGTGCATATGACAATTTCATCGCCTGTTTCCCGAGTGCCTTTGGCATAATTCTTCTCAAGCCATTCGTCAAGCGTCATGCCGCTATATTTTCCTATGATTGCATCGTACGGAGGTTTTATTCGCTCTGCATCATCGACAGGATTTGTAATTTCCACCACAACAGGTTCTTTGGCAGCCGGGCTTGCCGGTATCTCGTCACCGCTTTCCAAAGCAGGGCTATCTTTGTCAGCCGAGCGCGGTTTTCTTCCCATGCGTAATCTTATTGGCATATTACTCACTAAAAAATAGTGACAAAATCTATTTAAGCGTTTCTGTTTGATAGGGCGATTAATTTGCGCATTAACGTACACAATGCCATAGCCATAACAAATGGCGCTCTCTGGAAGATAAAGCCATTATCAGCCGTGCTTATCACGATCATGTGATTTGTTAATAATTGCGATCAATGTGAATTACGCAAAACTCCAGAATGATGGACGCCCTGACATATAAATATAACGCATAATCCGATTATTTCATGCTGCCGTATTTCGTTCCGTTTAAGCGGGCATCCCCCCGGATTGCTTGTAGCGCTCGTGCGCGTCTTCTATTATCTTCATGGCTTTTTCAACGGTGCTTACGGTGTACACGGAACGGAAATCCTCGCGATTCATGTACTTGCTCCCAAGCTGCCATTTTTTCGACCATCGAATGAAATGCTTCCACATATCGCCTATGAGGATTATGGGAATCTGGCAGCTTTGCCCGACCTGCATAAGCTGCCAAGCGTAGGACAGCTCCAGCAGCGTGCCCAAGCCCCCTGGCGCCACGACCACGGCGCTCGAAAGCGTCATGAAATTATCGAGCCTCTCGGAAAAATGAAGGTATTCTTTCTTGACGTCCAGATGCCTATTGGCCTTCTGCTCCCTCGGCAGCCTTATCAACAGCCCGAGGGAGCGGGATCCGTTGCCCTTGCTGCCGGCATCATGGCCCCTGCTCGCGGCCTCCATTATGCCGGGGCCGCCGCCTGTCACTATGTCTATATCTTTTTTCCCTATACGCTTGGCAAGCCTGTATATCAACCGGTAGTTCCTGTCGTTATTCTTTATGCGGGCGGACCCAAAAATAGCCACCCGGAATTGTTTTGCGCCCCTGTTTTTCAGAATGCCGTCAATGCTTTTTATCCCCTTCATTCCAGAAGCCTCCGCGCTGCCTTGACAATATGCGCTGAACTGATGCCGCATTTATCAAGAATCTCGTCTTTCTTGCCGGAGTGCGGCATGATTTTGACTGCAAGAGCTTCAATTTTTATCCCCGTGCCATTCAGCGCAGAAGCCATCATCTCCCCTATGCCGCCAGCCGCATAGTGGTCTTCGCATACTACAATACCATTGCCGTGTTTTTTCACGAACGCCGCGAATTTTTTTGAGTCAAACGGCTTTATGCAATAAAGATCAACTACTGCCGCATCCATGCCGGCCTTCTTCAAGTCGTAGTGGGCTTTCAACGCCTCGTGCAGCGTTATGCCCGCGCCTGCCAGAACGACCTTGTCTTTCCTGCTCTCCTTAACGGCCTTGAATCCGCCAAGCAGGAAGCCTTCGCTGTTGCCGTAAATCACCGGCGTTGCCGGCCTTGTGGTTCTTATGTATTTTATCCCGCTGCTCTGCGCGGCAAGAAAAGTAAGCTTCTCGGCAGAAACGGCGTCAGACGGATAGAATATGATGCTATCCGGCAATGCGCGGAACATGGCTATGTCATCCAACCCCATCTGCGAAGCTCCGTCCTCGCCTATGGATACGCCGCAATGGGAACCGCAAAAAGTCATGCTCGCTGACGAGAGCGCCGCCATCCTTATCTGGTCGTGCGCCCTGCAGAGAAAGGAAGCGAAAGTTGACCCAAAAACATTAAACCCCTTCACGGAAAGGCCGAGCGCCATGCCTGCCATGTTCTGCTCGGCTATGTAAGCTTCAATGAATTGCGAAGGCGATGATTTCTTCACTTCCTCTGCATATGTGGAGTTGCTTACCTCGGCATCCACGGCAATTACAGAAGTATCCGCTTTCGCCAGCTTTGCCAAAGCCGCGCCGTAGGCCTTGCGGGTGGCGACTTCCGCTCCCATTGCGTAAGAAGGCCCGGTGATTTTGCCAGCCGCCTTCATTTCCGCGCCGGACTTTGCCGGTTTTTTTATGGCAACATAAGGCATATTCGGATCTGGCAATTCCGCCAATGCTTTATCCAGAGAAGCTTTGTCAAGGGCTTTGCCGTGCCAGCCGTCTTTGTTCTCAAGAAATGAAACGCCCTTCCCCTTCATGGTTTTGGCTATTATGGCCGCAGGCATGGACGAAGATTTCGATTTGTTAAGAGCCTGAATGATTGACTTGACGTCGTGGCCGTCTATTACTATAGTTTCCCATCCGAAAGATCCGAATCTTTTTGCGTAGTAATCCGCATCGTGCCCTGGCATGGTTTCGCCGCTCTGGCCAAGGCGGTTGACGTCCACTATTGCGCAAAGATTATTCAACTTGTAATAAGCGGCAATCTGCAGCGCCTCGTACACCGAGCCTTCTGCGGATTCGCCATCACCCATCAAAACGTACGTCCTGCATTTCCTAGACTGCATCTTTGCGGCAAGCGCCATGCCAACGCCAACCGAAAGTCCCTGGCCGAGCGAACCGGTGGCCACCTTTACCCATTTAAGAGAGGAAGGCATGGGGTGCCCCTCAAGCGGGCTGGAGATTTTTCTCAATGACATAATATCGTCACGTATGCATCCCGCCATGTAAAGGCTTGCATAAAGGATTGGCGCGGCATGCCCCTTGCTCAGTATGAATTCGTCATTGTCCGGATTGAAAGGGTCTTTCGTGTCATAGCTCATTTCCCGAAAAAACAGCGTGCTCATTACCTCGGCGCAGGACATACAGGACGTCGGATGCCCGCTTCCGGCCGCCGAGGTCATTTTTAGGGCATCGCGCCTCAGGATAGCGGCAATATCAGCAAGCTGTTTTTCATCGGCCATAGAATCACGTTATAAGTATTGGCGCGGCTTTTATATAAGATTCATTGTATCAAGGCTTCCAGCTCGGCTATCGCCTTTTTCGGGTCGCTGCCCTGCAAGTAAGAGCCGCAGGCGAATACCGAAGCTCCGGCCGCTTTCAGCCTTGCTATGGTTTCCGGGTTCACCCCGCCGTCGGCTTCTATCTCAATGCGCGGGTAGAGCGCTTTGAGCCGCGATATCTTCCGCAGCATCGCCGGAAGGAACGGAGCCCCGTACTTGCCGGGGTTCACGGTCATGACAAGCACGCGGTCCACGCCGTCAAGGAACGGCTCGACTTCGCTTATTTCTGTTTCCGGGTTCACCGCCAGCCCTACCTTCCTGCCGCTGTTCTTTGCATCCATTATGAGCTGCGACACGGAACGCGTCTCTATGTGGAATATCATCCTCTCGACCCTTGACATATTGTCGTACATCCATGGCGCAGGGTTGCGCAACATCAGATGGGCCTCGTATCTTGCCTTGGGCAGGGATATCATGAAATCGAGCGACACATTGCCAACGAACACGCCGTCCATCACGTCAAGGTGGAAAATATCGGAATATCTAATGACCTTGCCGAGGCGCGCATCAAGCTCCTTCTGGTCTTTTGCTATTATAGCAGGAATAATCTTCATCGTCTTTCCATCCGTTCTATCTGCGCAAGCCGCCTCTTGTGGCGCTCAGCGCCGCTGAATTCTGTGGAGAGCCACGCGCCCAATATCTTTCTTGCCTTGGCAGGGCCAAGCGACCAGCCGGAGAGGCATATGACATTCGCGTTATCGTCTGAACGGGAGCTTTTCGCATCGTCAACGCTGCCAACGCAAACCGCACGCACGCCTTTGACCTTGTTCGCTGCTATTGCCATGCCGTGCCCGGAGCCGCAGAGAAGAATGCCTGTGCCGCGCTCCGCGACTTTTTTCGCAACTGCAAAGGCATATTCAGGATAATCGTCGTTCTTGTCCATTACCGCGTTCCCAAGGTCTTCAAAATCAAACCCTTTCTCTTCTATATATTTCTTAACATCCTGTTTCAGAATAAAACCGTTGTGATCCGAGCCTATAAAAATTTTTTTCATGGTCCCAACATATAATTGACTATGGTATATTTAGCTTTTAGCCGTTTCGGCTTTGCACTTAAATTCTGAAATTGGCCAAACCTGTTGTATTCTGCCTTCTCAAAATCACAACACCTTGTGGTCATTGGCTACTTTTCATGCAAAGCCGTATATCCCCATCCATGCCAGAATTGCCGGCGCCGCGGCGCGGAATACAAGAAAATTAAAAATCACGTTGGTTATGGCATAAGGCAAATAATGCCCGAGAAAGCCTCGGTTGAACATGAAAGTAAAAAAAAGTCCCATGGCATTTACCATCAGCGCCATGGAGACACCTAACGTTACCGGATCCCAATGAACCATGCCTGCGAGAAATCCTGCCAAGGCATACTCAGGTATCACCCATATTATGTAGGGGCCTATGTAGTTCGCCACGGCGACGTGGAATGACATGAGCGCAAGCGCGGTCAAGGCTCCGGCCCATGGGCCGTAAGCTATGCCCGCCACAACCGACGAAATGAGCACAAACTCAACGCCCACGGACCTGACATGCATCCTGTTTATGGCAAAGCTTGTCGCCAAGCTAACGGCAACCAGCAAGAATATTGGAAAAAAGTTTAGGGCATAAAGTCCGGCCAAGACCATAACGGCAAAGAGCCATATAAGCCTTGTCGTCCCGCTTCTGTAAGTAGCCATAAAGCTATTCGGACGGAGCGGATTTATAATCCCCAAAGAAATACTATCCTTTTGCCATTAAGCCGCTCCAAAGTGCCGCTTATATAATTTTTAGGCATTACATAATGTTATGATCAACAAGGCGCTTTTGATTGCGTTGCTTGCGGTGGCGGTTTTTGCCGCATCCCCTGCATACGCGCTTACGCTTGACACGGAAAAGACATCTTATAGGATTTCCGTAGGCACCGCGGGAACCATACCGGTATACATAGTCGGCGATGCCAGGGAAACGCTGGTTCTGAGCCTGAACGGGGAAAAGACTTGGACTATACTTAGCTCCTACTCACTGGAGACGGTGCCGGAAAGAACCGAAAACGTGACGCTTTTCGTCAGCCCGCCAAGGGATGCAGTTTCCGGCATAAACTACAAGCTTACGGTCGGTGCCAGAGGCATAACCACCGGAAGAACCGCTTCCCAAGACATATACATCTTCGTAAGCAGGGATGATGTCGTAGACATAGACAAGACTTCCATAAGCGGGGAGTTCTTCCCAACAGGCGCGATAAACGCCAAGATTTACGTCAAGAACTACAAGAGTTCCAGCGTGCAGGACGTGGGCGTGAACGTCACGTTCTCCGGGGCCGAAGGCGTGATAGGCTCGGAAACCACGAAAATACCGCTTATAGAGCCCGGCGACAGCAAGACGGCGGAGATAACGTTCCGGGTACCGGACGGCATGGCCGCAGGGACCTACACGATAGCAGTAGACATAACTTCAAAAGAATCCAAGCTTTCGTCCGGCCAGAAGTTTGATATTTACGAAAAAGCGGTGATAGAAGAGACCCGCGCCCCGATTTTGATGCTTACCGGCCGCGGGGAGCGCATTGAGGTCAAGAACGCTGGAAACATCGCGGGAAATGCCACTCTCAACCGCAACGTTTCCTGGACAGAGAGCATATTCTTCGCAGGCACGAAACCTTCCCTTACGGGGAAGGGCTATTATTCATGGACTATCGCGAATATAGCTCTTGGCCAAACTGTTGCCATAGAAAACAAGACAGACTACCTGCCTCTGGTGCTGCTGCTTGCCGCTCTCGTGGCAGCGGCGTGGTATTACCTCTACAAAATGCGCGTCCTCAGGGTGAGAAAATACATAATGCAGAAGAAACTGATAAGCGAAGGCGCCGAGTTCACCGTTGGCGTGGAGTTCAAGAACGCCACTGGCAGGAAAATAGACTCCGTGACAATCAAGGACTTCGTGCCTCCGGTTTTCGTGGTCAAGGACTCGGTAGGCCCAAAGTTCATCAAGAGGAAACATGCTTATGGCACCGACCTTACATGGAAGCTCAAGGACATGAACAACGGCGACGAGCGCATCGTCAGCTACAAGATAGTGCCCATATTCGGCCTGAACAGCCCGCTTGCGCTGCCAAGGGCGTCCGGCGCTTACATACTCGGAAAAAAGCTCATGCGCGCGGACAGCGAAGAAGCGCTGCTTGGTTACGCGCCGAAGAAAGGCGCGAAAAGGCTTTAAGCCTTCGTGATCCAGCATATTCTATGCAGAACAACGCCCATAACTTTACGGTAGTCATAGAGAAAGACGAAGACGGCTTTTACGTTGGCAGCGTTCCTTCATTGCGAGGCTGCCACAGCCAAGGCAGGACTATAGACGAACTCATGAAAAACATGAAGGAAGCCATAGAACTGTGCTTGGAAGTCCAGAGTGAAGCGCATGAAGAAGAATTTATCGGCATCCAGCAAATTAAAATAATGGGCTGACAAAACCTCCAGTGCTATACGCATCATTTAATTAATTTAGTTATTATTGCTTAATAATAACATAGGATATATATTTTACCGTATACACGTTATATAGTATCAAACATATATAATATATAATGAATTCTAAAATTATTTATAATCTTCAGAAAGAAGATATTGCTCACTGTCGGGCAATTCAAAATTCAGCAACTGGCGGCATAACTCCAGAAAGACCAGTATAAAAAAGTGAAATGTTATGGCAAAGCTCCCAATACTGTCGGGGGAAAAATTCAAAAGGCTCTTTCTCTAATGGGGTTTCTGCCATTGAGGCAGAGAGGCTCTCATGTATTCATGCGGCATCCTAACGGAAGAAGCACGGTAGTCCCTATGCATAAAGGGCCTCGTTAAGTATTCTTTTCAGGAGGCCTCTGCCTACTTGATGTAGATACTGATGAATTCAGAAAACGCATTTAGGATGGGTGTTAGACTGCCGTGAAAAACCTTTAATCCGTTCGTTCCCTTAACTTTAAGACCCCCGATAGCTCAACGGTAGAGCGCACCGCTGTAGTCATGCGCTGAATGCGCAAGAATGTCAGCACTCTGCCAGAAACGGTGAGGTTCTGAGTTCAAATCTCGGTCGGGGGATGATACTTTACTATTTAAAAGTGATGAATTTTTATAACTTTAAATACTTTACTTGGCAAATTTTGCCGATATCATGATGCATGAAACAAGAGATTACGGATTTGGCCTTGAAATAGACAGACTAATTGGGGAAGGCTACGAGATGAAGGAACGTGTCAAGAACGGCATGCGGTTCGTGGTCCTGTCTGCGCCTTCAGAGAATGCGAAGATGATTGAAACCGGCCTCAATGACCTGACCGTTGCGTATGTGAAAGATGCCGTCATCGGCGCGAAATACGCAATGCCTGGAATCAATATATGGTCGAACGGGGAAACCTTTCACCCAACTGAAACATATGCCGTCCGGATAGACGGGGACCATATAACCATTTATACTGCAATCTGCGGCCAGAATGTAATTTCTCAGACCGTTTTAGGAATACTTGGCGACGAGGATTCATATTTGTTTGCCCCCGCTAATCCGGAAGCTTGTGGTAATTTAGACTTGGCTTCAAATGGTTTTATTCCACCAAGTGCCATAAGCTATGAGTATCTTGAGGACAAAACCGCCATGCCTTTGCCCGACGGTTCTACACACGCGAAAATATGCATTATGAGATCGCCGTCCGAGCTGATAGAAATAGCGTCCAACGAACGCCTTTGGAAACGGGATTATAATGTCAGAACCTACTCCCCGAAGGAAATGCCATTTCCATATCAAAGCGACGATATGACGTTTGGATATGTGGAGGATGGCGACTTTTTTGGTGTTGACATCGAAACGCCCAGTCACGACCTATTGCGCATCACCGGCCCGAAAATTCCGCATACACAACACCTGCAGCAGATAAGGTCCATTCTTGAATCTGGGCCGTATACCATTACAGACGATGGACTTGCCGTTCCTGATGACAGATGGCTAAACCTCCCAAGGACACATCCTCTCATGTACTATGAAATGCGGCTTTTCAGACGATAACATATAAGCAGAGTTAAGCACTATTTTCGGCATTGCCGCCTTTTAGGTTGAAATTATTTAGTGTCGCTTTGGGTTGATTGTGATTTTCTGTATTTTCTTGTTGCTCAGCTTCCTCATCACGGCTCTTCGGGAAGCGAAATTAAATCGGGACTCTACAAACAAGTAATTTTTGTTCTAACACAAAGAAATTTTCGGATTAATACGCAACCACCGAATGCATGTAGTAACCCTTCAGCTTCTCCCGCCCTTTGAGAAAGGAAAGCTCAACCAAAAACGAAAATCCCGCGACTTCGCCGCCAAGTTTTTCAATAAGCTGCGCTGCAGCTCCGGCAGTCCCGCCCGTGGCAATAAGGTCGTCAACTATCAGAACTCGCTGGCCCCTAGAAACGGCATCTGCGTGGATTTCAATTGAATCAGTCCCATACTCAAGGGCATACTCCGCGCTCACGGTTTTTGACGGGAGCTTGCCTTTTTTCCTTATCGGAACGAACCCGACTCCCAAATCTCTGGCGATTATGGCTCCGAGTATGAAGCCGCGTGATTCTATGCCTGCAACAACGCCTATTTTCTTTTTCAGGAAAGGCATCTCCATTTTTTTCACGGCATAACGAAGCGCCTCGCCGTCTTTCAGCAAGGCCGTAATATCCTTGAAAATTATACCTTTTTTAGGAAAGTCTGGGACATCTCGTATTTTTGATTTGAGGTCCATAATCATTAAGATGATAGCAGATATTTAAGCAATTGGCAAATACAATGTGAAATGACAATAGGCATAATGGGAGCGTTGGACGCTGAAATAGAGGAATATGTAAAAAATGCCGTGATTGTTGAAAAGAAAGAATGGTCCGATTTTGTCTTTTACGAAGCGCGATTATTTGGCAAGGAAGCAGTTATCGTGAAGTCCGGCGCCGGCAAGGTATTTTCTTCCATGGTGTGCCAGAAGATGATAGACGAATATGGTCCGGAA
>DATDTL010000001.1:0-6845 GCA_035290885.1 archaeon | reverse complement strand
GATATCAAAAATTATCGTCTGTCCGCTCGCGTAGCTCAGCTTGGACAGAGCACTTCCCTCCTAGAGGTGAACTGAGCCGCAAGGCGATGAAGAGTCCTGAAGTGAGGAAGGGGTCGCGCGTTCAAATCGCGTCGCGGGCATCCAGTAACCTATAAATATTTCCGTGGATATGTTGATTAATCATATTACTGAGGTTCCATGCAATGAATAAGTCTGCCCTGTCAATTCTGGCCTTTCTCGTTCTTGCGATCCCGGCATATGCCGATGCAAATCTTACTGTGAACGGCACGGATATTGCTCCGGCTTACATCAATACGATAGACAGGACGGCGATGCTCAATTTGACGCTCAATCTCTCTGAATCCCTCGGCGGAGGCGGCTCGTTCGCGGTGAACATAAGCTCCATCAACGTAACGATAAATACGACCAGCGGGTTGAATATATCTAACATCACGGCAGTTGAGATAATAAACGTTTCTGGCAGTGTGATAGCATCAAATGCCACAAATAGCAGTAACACCACGTTCTTGGTCTATTTCGGAAGCCTTTCGGACGGAGGATTCATAATAAATTCCAACAATAGCAATCAGACAAACCTGATAATATCGCTCAACATATCAATAGCCGGCGCATTGGGCAACAACACGAGAGTTAACATAACATCAAACGCGTCGTTCAATTTCTCGGCGCTCAGTGGTATCAACGTCACGGTAGAGCTCCGCAATCGGGCATCAAACCTTTCGACGATCGTTGACGTTCACGCATCAACAAGCGTAACCCCGCGCTATGTGGATACTTTTGCCTTCAACCAGACAATGATATATACGGTGAACATAACCGGCAGGGATAGTATAGGAAATATTACCATCGTAATACCGACGGAATATACCAACGTTTCCATAGCCCAGATCAAGAGGGACGGCTCCGTGGTAACCACGGATTTCACAAGTAGCAACGTCAGCAGCAGGATAAACATATCCTTTATTACGGCCGCGGCTACAAGCATAATAATCAACTTTACAGTTAATTCTTCCGCAGCTACAAGCAACCTGAGCTTTAATGCGACGCTCAAGGACTGGAGGTTGAATGCCACGCCTCAGAACAACAATACGGGTGTCCAAGCGTTGTCCATATTAACCATAAATAACGTAGTGGGCTCCAAGTTGACAGCGCTGCCGAACGGCACGGATTACTGGGAGTTCAACTTCACTTTCAATTTTAGTGCCAACATTACAGGCGGCCTGCTCTTCAGGATGCAGGATTGGATGGATAATGCAAGCCAGACAATAAACGTTAATACCAGTAACTCGAGCTATGCCGTAGCAAGGCTGGACGCAGACGGAACGAAAAGTCTCAACGTTACAAATGTTTATAACGTGTCGCGATATATGCAGATGAGCTTGGATTCAACGTCCCAGCAGCGCCTTGCGCTCAAGATGATACTTCCTGTCGGCACGCCCGTGTCTTCAACATGGTGGACCAATTACTTCATGCTTTTCAGGGTAGATCCCTAGAGGTATAGACAATGAAATACTTAGCAGCAGCCTTTTTGTTAGTTTTTTCCGTCTTTTCAGCGTTAGCGTTTGCAGAGACGAACGATAGCCTGAACGTAAGCCAATTTCCCCAGCCCGTTGTTTCGGGAGGTCTTGGATACACAGCTGGAAACTGCACCCAGAATTACGGCTATCCGCCTTCCGGATGCGCCACATACCAGTGCTTCTTTGAAAACGGCAGCACCGCAAGAGGCTCGTGCCGCCCTCCTTCAAACACGGACTGCTATGAAAGCGGGCTGTGGTATTCTTCCAGCTACAATGGGCCGTACTGCAAAAATTCTACTCATGTATATTCCTGCAGCTCAGGCGCGTGGGCAGCCACTCCATGCAGCAACAGTTGCTCATCGGGGTCATGCTCAAATACCACGACCACCACCGCTCCGGGAGGCGGAAACGATCCCGGCAATACTCCAGCCGCCAAAAAATACACGCTTTCGATAACCTCGTCCATACAAAGCTTCAACATAACCCAGAACAAGACGGCGTCAAAATCCGTGACCGTGAAGAACACGGGAGAGGACAAGACCAATAACACGAAGCTCCAGTTCTCGGGCATCCCCGATGGGTGGGCGTTGGTTTCCCCGTTGCTGGTTGGCAATCTTAGCATCGGCTCCTCGGCGACATTCACGATTAATTTCATTATACCAGCGGATGCTGGGGTGAAGGAATACGACGTTACGGTTACGGCAAAGTCCGATCAGGCGGAAACCTCGGGCAGCTTCAAGCTAAAGGTGCTTCCGAGCACTGCGACGGTGCAGAACGTCATAATTCCGCGATACGACAGTTTGTGGCAGAGATTGCAGGAACTTGAAAACAACGTGAGCGCTCTCAAGAGTTCCGGAGCCAACACGACGGATATGGAATCTATTCTCGCGAACATGCGAACAAAGATAAACGAAACAAACGCTTCAATATCCTCGTCCGACTACTTTGCAGCGTCCACTGCGATGGATGAGATAGACGCTCTGGCAGCGGACCTCGTGACGAAGATAAACGCAGGAAGGGCCGCGCAGGGTTCCGGCACAATAATAATGACAATAGCTGTCGTCGCGATAATAGCTCTAGGCGTCTTGGGGTACATGTTCCTGCCGGCAAAGCTGGCTGGAGTCGGAAAGGCTGCTCCGTGGAAGAAAGACTATGACAAGGGCGGCTTCCAGCCCGGGAGGGGCTTTTCAGCACCGTCGGAGGCGTCGCAGGTGTCCAAAATACTCAGCGACATACAGCGCAGGAAGAAGGAGAAGGTCAGGTACCAATTCGGTGGACAGAAATGAGCTACCGGAAGGCCGGGAAGGCCATAGCAGGCATATTCTTTCCGATCGCCCTCACGCTTTTCGTGTTTGCGCTTTCCCTGTCGCAGGTGACGCAGAACGGGGGCCTGAAGGATTTCTTCATAGGCGTGCTTTCTTCCCAGGTGCCGCAAGGCGTGGACAAGGCGAGCATAGTTGATTCCTTCAAGGCGCAATGCAGCGGCAAGGAATCCATGGAACTGGACCTTGGCAACGAAACGCTCTTCGTGCAGTGCAGCAGGATATTGGAGTCCCGTACCCTTGAGGACGCTGCCGGCGCGATATTTGACGCGCAGTATGCAAGAAGATACGACTGCAGCTTTCTGGACTGCGCAAGATTCGTGCCCGCGATAATTCCGACGAAACAGGGCAACGAAATCATGACGAGCCTCTCTTACGCGTTTCTCGCGCTGAGCGCGCTGTTCGGCGCTATGCTGGTCGCATCGCTTGAAGGATTTGGAAGAATCACATGGCTGGGCGTTGCAATCGTTTCAGTTGGCGTGCTCTATTTCCCTCTTGAGTACATGCCCTCTGTTGCCGGCGGGCTGGAAACCGGCATAGTAAGAATATTTGCGTCCAACTTTTTCATCGTGCTCTGCGCCGGCGCGGCCTTGGCCGCGGTCGGGCTCGTTTTTGGTCTGCTGAAAAAGAAACGTCAGGCGCAATAATAACGGAACTTTTATTTGGAATTTACCGTAAAGAAGATTGTTGAATGTTCCGTAATTAACGCTCTTTATTATAGCGTGCTGTTCACGCTACCCGATGAATGCAGTCTATGACGTCCGTGGCAAGAAGCCCGTATCTTTTCTCCCGTGCGGCAATGTCGCCGGCCCTGCCGCTAATGTAAGCAGCGTAGGCTGCAGCGTCAAAAGCGCCTACTTTCCGGGCAAGCAACGCCCCGGCAATGCCGGCCAGCGCGTCTCCGGTGCCGCCCTTGGTCATGAACGCGTTGCCGGTTTTGTTGAACACGGTTCTCTTGCCGTCGGAAATCACGTCCACATGCCCTTTCAGAAGTATTGTCGCGCCGATTTGCTGAGCGAACTGTTCCACGCTGCGCTTTCTTTCCAAAGGCGTCCCGCCCGGATGCCGGCCGGTCATTCGCTTGAACTCGCCTTCGTGCGGCGTCAGTATGAATCCTTTCAGCGAGCCGCTCATCTTTTGCATTGCATCCCCGTCTATCACGCACGGCACGTTCACGGCGTTGAGTATCTGGCCGACAGCCTCCAAAGTATTCCTGTTGCTGCCAATCCCGTTCCCTATCACCACGGCATCCTTGCCTTCAATCAGCTTCTTTATCTCCGGAACATGGAGCTTGGTTATATACCCGCCTGGCAGGGGATGCGCGATAAGGTTCGGCGACCAGGCTGCCGCGGCATCGGCGCACCTTTGAGGCGCCGCCAGAGTCACGACATCGCATCCCGAACGCAGCGCAGCCATCGCCGCAAGAGCAGGCGCGCCCGTGTAATGTTCGCTTCCGCCTATGACCAGCAGCCGTCCGAAATCCCCTTTATGGCTCCAAGGCTTCCTTTCCAAGAGGAGGCGCTTCAATGCAACACGGTTCATTATAATGGATTACGGCGCCAGAATATAAAGTTCTTCCTGCTTCGTAAAAAACTCCTTGGAAAGCCACAGCGATAGTGCAACGATCCGGTTACCGGGTATTGCACTGCGCTCTTCGGCGTGACTCTTTACAGTGCCGTCGCGTTGAATTTAAATTCAGGCCTGCATTATCTTGTCATGCGCCCTTCCTGCGAATACATGGTGAAGGAGATATTCCCCTGCCTGCGGGCCATGATAGCGAAGAGCCTGATTGAGGATTACGGCATGAGCCAGGGCGAGGCAGCGGCTCTCATCGGCATAACCCAGCCTGCGGTGTCGCAGTACATGAGAAGCCTGCGGGGAAAGCGCGCCATCCTCACCGAAGAAAGGGTGGCACAGGCGGTGAAAGAAATGTCGCAGGGGCTCCGCGGCAAAACCATTTCCAAGGACGACTTGCCTGCAAGGTTCTGCGAGATATGCGGCATTCTCTCTGAAAGGGCGGATAGCAAACAACACTGATTTCGGGCCATTGCGGGATTCTCTATACTAAAAATTCCCTGATAAAACCAGCTTCTTGCCCGAAAACTTTGCGGTATCGTTCAGAAACCGCAGGTTTTATAATCTTTGCATTCATTCCACTTCTATGTTTGAGGACCGCACTGAAAGGATGGAGAAGCGCATGAAATCCTTGGAAGACAAGCTTGGCAAGGTAAGCGCCTCCATCGCACTGCTGGCCGATGTCGTGAAGCGCCTTGGCGAGGAGAGGAAGGCGCTCACAGCCGAGCGGGAGGGGCTGCTTGAGGCCAATCGGAAGCTTCTTGCGCTGATGCCGCAGGACTCCAACAGGCTGCACAAGGACATTTTCCGAAGGTTCATCGTGCCGTTCATGAAGGACAACGCCGAGCTTGTGAAAATGTCCTCGGACAAGAACGTAAGCGCGCTTTTTGACGAGATAGTGGACAAGGGTGAGGTCAGCGTGAAGGAGATGTCGCGCAAACTCCGCGTCCACGATGCCCAGATAGAGGAATGGGGCAGGTTTCTCGAAAAGAACGGGCTTGTGACCGTTAAGCACGACAAGGGCAGAGTCGCGTCCATAGCCAAGTCTTTCTGATGATGCCGGTTAATGGCGCATGCCTATTTCCGGGATCATCCTGCGAGGCAGTTCGGTTCCATGTTTCTTAAATGTTGGCAATCTAATCTTTATGATGATGGCTCCTAGGGGTATGCCCATATCATTTCCTTGGAGAACCATGATGCTGCCGGCGTCGCATAACTTGGTATTGCGCCAGTCTCGAAAACTGGTGTCACTCTGATTGGCGGTGCATTGCATCGCAAGGGGATTGACTCGCAGGTTCAAATCCTGCCGCCGGCGTGCCGGGATGGCAGAACTTGGCAAATGCGCCAGCCTTGAGAGCTGGAGAGTCTTTGACTCGCGCAGGTTCAAATCCTGCTCCCGGCGTTTTCAGCCGCGCTTTGCGGCATCAAAATCTTTATAAACGGGCCGAGCCAATGTTAGTCAGGTGAACGCATAAAATGTCATTCCAAACCATAGGCGGCGTTCTGACAGATCTGGCCACCCAAACCCTGCAATTCGTGCCGAACCTTGTCGGAGCAGTGATACTGCTCGTGATAGGTTTGGTCGTCGGCAAGGTCGTTGGAAGAGTGGTCAAGGAGGTCCTAAGCAAGGTGAAGCTGGACTACTATGTGACGGAAACAGAAAAGCCCGTCATAAGCATATCCAATATATTCGCCCTGATAGTAAGGTGGTGGATATACGTCGGCTTCATAGTAGCGGCGGCAGACACACTAAAAATACCTGCACTTACGGTGTGGCTGACGAAAATCCTGGACTTCCTGCCTAACGTCATCGGAGCTACAACAGTGATGGTCGTAGGCTACGTGCTCGCGGAATTCGTGAAGGAGCAGATGAAGAAGATAGGGAAAGCCTACTCTATATTGGTGGGCAAGATAACGTTCTTCTTCATCATATACGTTGCCATTGCCATTGCGTTGCCAATACTGCAGATACCCGCAACGCTGGTAAGCCAGATACTGCTGATAATAATAACTTCGGTAGGCGCTGGCATGGCCATAGCGATGGGCTTGGGTCTGAAGGACGCTTTGTCTGACGTATCCAGAAGATACGTGAAGAAGATAAAAGTCTGAGTTTTTCCTTTTTCTTTCCTCTTTAATTTTATTCTTTAAAGTTTTCGCTCCTTATTACTGTCAAGCGCTTGTAGTCTAGTGGCAGGATACGACCTTGCCAAGGTCGAGTTCCGGAGCGGAAACGCCCGGACGGCATACCCGGGTTCAAATCCCGGCAGGCGCATTTTGGGATTTGAACCGAAGGTTCACGATTAAGACGGAGTCTTCATCGCGCCGGAGAATGTTATTCTCCGTGCGAATCCCGGCAGGCGCATTTTGGGATTTTCCGCGGACAAGCTTCGCGTCTCCGGGATGTTGAAGG